>QHXH01000073.1 GCA_003222855.1 Acidobacteriota bacterium | reverse complement strand
GCAATATTCAAGGTGAACTTAGAGCTTCAGCCGAACGCTTGTATCATAGCCCGTGCTTAGATCGGGCGCAAGCAGCAGGCCCTCCATGAAATTCATCTTAGAGCTGGTCAGTGCATTCATCACCAACAGTTGAAGCTGTGGGCGACGTTACGGCGCCGCCCGGTCGCTTGATAGCGATTGACCTGGGCGCTAAACGCGTCGGCGTGGCCGTGTCTGATGAATTGCAGATGACTGTGACTCCGCTGGAACGCATTGAGCGACGCAGTTGGAAAGACCTGCTGCATCGTGTCGCTGCGCTCATCGAAGCCTATGATGCGCGGGCGCTGGTGATCGGTTTGCCCTTAAGTCTCGATGGAACGGAAAGTGACGGGGCGCAGGAAGCAAAACGGATAGCTGAGAACTTTCGCCGGTCGTTGCACGTTCCCGTTCTTTTGCAGGACGAACGCTTGACGACGTTTGCGGCTGAATCAGAGTTGAAATCACGAGGTTTGAAAGCGAACGAAGTTGACAAACGGATTGACAGCGAGTCGGCCGCGATTATTTTGCGCGATTTTATTGCGGAGCATCCCCATTCCGTAGACGCATCAGATTTGGAGTGCGGTGGCAAGCCTTAGCGCCACACCGCCTTGGATTGTTCGTAGTTCCGCCTTCAGCAGGAATCTTGCGATCAGTATGAAAGCGTCCGCGTAAACGCGGAACTCCAAACCAAAGCGCCGTCGCCGCTTCAACCGGGGTCCACGGCGTGGCAGCCACGCTGGGGGTCAATCTGCCGGAGCACTGCAAATACTAAGGATTGCCCGAACCGTACGGGAGAGCGGGTGAGCACCACCTGCGGTAGCGGGTGGGTTTAGATCTCGAGATGCCACTCAAGAAAAGAACCGGACGAATATTGCTCGCGATCGTCTTCCTCCTGATCGCGGCGCCCTGCACCTTCACGATTTGGCTGTATCGCGAACTGCGATCGCCCGCTTCGCACGAAAAGGCGAACGACTACATCGAAATCCCCCGCCGCTCAACTCCGGAAAGCATCGCGAACAAGTTATTGAGTGATGGTGTCATTCGCCGCAAGTGGCCTTTGCTGCTCTACATCAAACTCACCGGCAGCGCAAAGCTGATCAAAGCCGGCGAGTATCGCTTCCCTTCTCCGATCACCCCACTGGGAGTTTTGAAGAAACTTGAAGAGGGCGAACAGCGCCTCAGTCGTTTCGCAGTGATCGAAGGCTGGACGCGTTGGGACATTGCAGATTCGATGACGCACGTGCCCGAGCTGAACCTGAGCGGCAAAGACGAAGCGCTTAAGCTGATGGACGATACCACCGGCATACGTGATCTCGATCCGAAGGCGGAAGATTTGGAGGGCTATCTTTTCCCGGCGACGTACAGCTATCCGCCTGACACAAAAGCTGCGGCCGTGATCGCCGGAATGGTAAAGCGCTTTCGCCAGGAATGGACCCCTGAGCGCGCCGAGCGTGCTGGCGAACTCGGCATGTCGCCGCGACAAATCGTGATTATCGCTTCACTGATCGAAAGCGAAGCGAAGCTCAAAGAGGATCGACCGCTGGTTGCGTCGGTCATCTACAACCGTTTGAAAAAGAACATGGCGCTGGGCATCGATTCGACAATCGTTTACGCATCCAAGCTGGCGGGCAAATGGCGCGATGATGGGAAGGTTTATTTGAGTGACGTCAATCGCCGTTCGCCTTACAACACGCGGATCTTTTCCGGCTTGCCGCCCGGCCCCGTCGGAAACCCGGGCGAGAGTTCAATCGACGCCGCTTTGAATCCGGGGCAGACTGATTATCTGTACTATGTTCGCGATCCTGCGCGCGACGACGGCGCACACAACTTTTACAACAACTCGGCGGATTTCGAAAAGGGTGTGCGGGCATTGCGCGAATGGGAAGCAAGACAAGGGCGATGATGGACTCTTAGCGCTAGCAGGGTGCTGAAAAACTAATTCGAGAGAGCCGTCCCTTTTGGAGTGCGGCGACTTGTCGCCGCTTTCGAATGGCTTGCTTCTCAAAATGCCTGGCATTTGCGGTCTCGAGCAAAAGCGGCGACAAGTCGCCGCACTGCTATGTGAATGTCAAGAGTCAACTTTCGCAGCGCGAAGCGTTTTCGTTCTTGTGCTAATGACAGTTTTTCTTCTTTAACCTATAGAGACTGACTGCTATACGTGGCACGAGACAATGTTCGTCACACTCTCGAGCATGCGGCCCACAAGGGCGATACCGGTATCGCCCTGTCTTGTCTTTACCGATCAATCGGACTATTCTCAGAATTGTCCCCGGCCCGTTTCTCTCTCGCGATGAGGATAGCAATCATGAAATCTCCGCTTCGTTTCTTCGCCGTCATGGTCATGTTAGTCGGATCGACGGTCGCCTTCGGACAAGGCAAAGGGATCGATACGCAGGGCCAGCGCATCACCGACGCCAGCTCCAACAAAGCACCCGCAAACAATGGCGCGAAGACCAACGTCGGCACCACGGGCTCAGGAATAAATTTCGGAAAAGACAAAACGCACGAACGGCTAATGCTGCCGAACCCGTATCGTCTGACGGCGCGGCGCGATGTGATCATCAAAAGCGTCGCCGAAGTAATGCGCGATCGCAAACTGATCCTCGATGAAGCGTCGTCGAAACCCAACGAAGGCATTTTAGTTAGCCAGCCTTACACTTTTATCAAAGGCGCGGTGGTCGCACAGTCAGAACTAAATCGTTACGCGAGTATCGTCACAAATGACACCCGGAACTGGACGCGCGGCCGCTACACGATCACTGTCGAAGTGCAGCCCATCGACGGCACCAGTGCGAATATTTCCGTCAATGCCAAGATCGAAGGGCGCACCGATGGCCCAACCGGCGCGGAATGGATAACTTTGCCGAGCAGCGGCGCCGCCGAACAGGAATTTCTAAGTGCGCTGATCGAAAATGTAACCGGCGCGTCTCCCGGAACGTCCAAAAACTCGCGCGAGATTGATCTCAAAGCATCGGTAGTGCTGGTCAACTCAGGCACGAAAACAGTCAACGTCGGCATAACTCCTAACTCTGTAGTAATCAATGCAAATCCTAAATCAACTAGAAACTGAACCAATCCCATTTGAAGAAGAAGAGCAACGTCATACGCGGCGGCTGCTCGTCGGCGTTCTCTGCGCCCTGGTTTTGACCGGAAGCGTTTTGGGCGGTTATCTGTATCTACGCAAACGTCACGAGCGACAGGTGGCGGCCGCGGCGGCTGCCGAAAGAATCGAGAAAGAAAAACCAAAAGTCGAAGTGCTGGTCGATGAGGCCACGATCGATGGCAAGAAGAGCGTGCTCGGCGGCACGATTCACAACATCTCAAACGAGACCCTGCGCAACGTCGCTGTCGAGCTGCAATTGCGGCGACGGAACGGCGGCACCGTGGAAACGCGCGTCGTGCTACCGCAGGCGACTGAACTAGCGGCCGATGCGAAGACGCGCTACAGCGTGGAGGTTTCGGTCCAGGATTATTCATCGGCAACTTTTTCGAGAGTGTTGGCCGGCGACTCGCATTTGGCGATTGCTTTTAAAGCCTTGCCTGGCGCTGAACGACCGCCCATGCCGGCGCCTGTTGGAAAAACAATCGTGGTCAGCCGGCCGGCGCCGCGCGGCGATGAGTTTCTGAATACGGAAAAGAATCCTGCCCGCGTGCCATGACCTGCGCGGAGATTTATAAAAAACTTTCTCCCGATAAGCCAACGACAGGTCACATTTTCCCGTCACAGCATTGTGAGCATGATAGTGGCACGCGCATCTTGCGCGTGGTTTACGGACGGAACGCCCGTGCCACTCTCAAAAATTGAACCAGTACAGCATCGAATTAATCTTGAGCGCGGACTTGTGTTCAGCTACGATTGCTCACGCAACTACGAGATGTCACTTCTTCTGCATTGCCGTCGGACCAGGAGTTGGGCGAGACGCGGCCTCTTGCTCGGCGTCCTGGTCCTCGCCTTCACCGCATCGGCCTATAGCCAATCCGCTCAACCAACTTCGACTCCGCCGTCTGATCCAATGACGAAAGATGGATCGAAAGACGACCCGCGGTTCGGTTCGCCAGAAGCCGAAATGCGCTCAAAACTGGCTATCAAGGATGAAAAGAAGAAGTATGACGAGCACGTGGCGCGCGCGAAAGAGGTTTCTCAAATCGCGTTGCAGCTCTCCCAGAATTACGAAACGCGGAAGAGCTTCAATAACGATGACGCAAAGAAGCTCGAGCGATTGGAAAAATTGACGAAGCGGATTCGCAACGATGCCGGCGGCGCCGACGCCGTTTCTGATGCCGACGTCAAGGACATTCCTGCGGAGATGCTGGACAGGATAAAAAAACTCGCATCGATGGCCGATGAGCTTCAGAAGCTGGTCGAGAACACTCCCCGCAACGTCATCTCCGCCGCCGTCATCGATCAAGCAAATAAGCTGGTTGGATTAATCCAACACGTTCGCAGTAGCAGTCGTTAGTTAGCTCTTATGTCCAGGTATTGCGCAGGCAAATCAATTCACAGCTGGTCTCCCTATTTGAAGTTCTCTGCCTTACCTCTGCGCTCTCTGCGGCTCTGCGGTGAGTTTATTCGAGGGAAAGACTCAACTCCGAGACGCCGAGGTCGCGCAGAGAAAGTCCTAATTCACAGGCGAACAATTCTAGCCGTCGCTCTCCTGCTTAGCTTTATCTTCTTAGTCAACGTCAGTTTAGAAGCCGCATTTGTGCCACTACAACGGACGAGTCCGTCGTCTAAACAACTTGAAGCAGCATCCGCCGCGCAAGATCAGGATGATGTTATTCGAGTCAGCACGGACCTGGTGGTGGTGAACGCGACTGTGCTTGATAAAGACGGCAAGTTTGTTCCACGCTTGAAGCGGACCGACTTCCGAATCTTTGAAGATGGTGTCGAACAGAAGACTGCTTCCTTCAGCGCGGAAGAGACGCCCTTCGCTGCGGCGATTCTTTTGGATACTTCCGGCAGCATGGAGTCGCGACTCACGCTCGGGCGCGGCGCGGCGATTCGATTTCTCGATGGCTTGCGCGACGAAGATGTGGCCGCGGTTTATAACTTCGATGTAAGGGTCCAACAGATTCAGGATTTTTCCCCGGGCCGCGATCTCCCCGCCAAGGCTTTCACGCTGAAAACAAGAGACATGACAGCGCTCAACGATGCAGTGGTACAAGCGGCCGTCGATCTCGGCAAGCGCGAGGAAAAGCGGCGCGCCATTGTGGTGTTGTCCGACGGCGGCGAGAACTCCAGTCGCGCGAGTTCAGACAAGGCGCTCGAGCGCGCGTTGCAAGTTGGAGCGACAATCTATGCCGTGAATATGGGCGAGCAAGGCTCGCAACGAGATTTGCAGGCCTCAGGAATTTTGCGAAACTTTGCGGAAAAGAGCGGGGGCCGCTACATCGATTCGCCGGGCGGACAGACACTGCGCGACGCGTTCGCAGCGATCGCCGAAGAGCTGGGCCATCAATACACGATTGCTTATCGTTCCACGAATCGGGCACACGACGGTAAATGGCGCTTGATTGACCTGAAACTTTCTCGATCTGATGTGACGGTTAGGACCCGTAAGGGGTACAAGGCACCGAAGAGTTAAGGATGCGAAAAGTTAGGGCGGGACCCTTGGTCTTGCCGAATGGAAGAAAACACCTTCAAGCGCCGTCCAA
>QHXH01000777.1:1218-1707 GCA_003222855.1 Acidobacteriota bacterium | reverse complement strand
GATGGTGGTTACCGTATCATCCCCGTGATTGCCGATGTCCACCGTCCCTGGCACAATACTACCGCCTATCTGACTTATCGCGTACTGAGCGGCGCAAGGTGTTGGCGTGGGGGTCGGCGTTGGCGTTGGGCTTGCCGTAGGCGTCGGCGTAGGCGTGCCGCTTATGTTGACGCTTTGGTAATAGACGTTGGGGTCCTTTTTCGGCGGGCAGCCGGTGAGATCGCTGCGGTTATCGGACCAGACTACGTCGAAGGTGCCTGCTCTCGCGTATGCCTGATCGTAGTCGCCCATGTAGGTACTCACGATCACGCTGTCGCGACTGAATTCCGGGAACGATGGCGTATCGCTGATTGGGACGCTGGGAGAAAATGTAATTACTCCCCCAGAGATGCTGCCGATGCGTCCGTAATACTTAAACAGGTTGTTATTGGCTGTATCCTCCTGGCGGCTGTAATAGAAGACACCTATCTTGTCGCCAGCCGGTGAGAC
>QHXH01000777.1:0-1152 GCA_003222855.1 Acidobacteriota bacterium | reverse complement strand
AAAGATGTTCGCCTTATCCCCGCCGCCAGGGGACTCGTTGTAAGCGACATAGATGTTGCCGCTTACCGGGTTGACCGCCGCGTGCGGGAATGTGTTGCTGCGGAAGCCTAAGGTCCCGCCGCCGTTAAGTGTGCCGGTGAGGCCGAGGTCGCCGTTGGTGGCGGTCGACAGGCTGGAAACGATCGTCACCGGCGCCCCGAACGTCACCCCCTGGTCGGTTGACTTGCGAACGTTTAAGCTTCCCCCGTTATGGTACCAATAGGCGTGGACCGAATGATCAGGGCTAACCGTTACATAGGCGCCTTGCACGTTGGTAGGAGAGCCTGAGACGATGAGTGTCCCACCGCTAGGCCCGAAGGTATTGCCACCGTCAGTTGAGCGGTACAAATAAATGCCATTGCCAGCGCCGAAATTGCGCGAGACCAGATACACGTTGCCATTACCCACGCCGACAAAGTTATCGACCGTGATCCATTCCTTGTCTTCGCTAGCTCCACCGGGGGTGCCGTTGATCGGCGCCAGCCATGTGGCGCCGTTGTCGGTGGAACGGAAAACCTGGATCGTGCCGACGCTGAATCCCAGCGTCGCGAAGTAAATGCGGCCAGTGGTACTGTCGCGGGCCAGAACCGGGTCGCCAGCGTCACCGCCTGCGCTCGCTGGCAACAAACCGCCATCGGTCCACGTGGCGCCACTATCAGTCGAGCGCGACCAACCGGTAAACTGATTACTACTCACCGAGAAGGACCCTGAGTCGTTGAAACCGGCAACAATCGTGCTGGCAAAAGAGACGACAGTGGTCTCGCTCTGGGTGAAGCCCTGGGTACAGCTAGCTCCGTTGTTATTATTAATCAAAGCGTTGACACTGGGAAGAAGTGATCTTACCAAGCTCGGATACTCAAATCCTGGCAAGCGGACCGGGCCTGGTAATGCCGCAGGCATCATGCGCACCATGTATTTTTCCGGGCCGGTTTCGGTATCGGCAGGTTCAGACTTTTTCTGTTGAACGACAGCCGAGCCTGCGCCGAGCACTTTTTGGATTTGGCTGCTTTGCTTGCTTCGTTGTCCCAGCGCGAATGGAATCGCGCAGACGGCCAGAAGCGCAAGCAGGATCAACGCGCTCCAAAGCAGGTGCGCCTTAATAGAGTGTTTATT
>QHXH01000072.1 GCA_003222855.1 Acidobacteriota bacterium | reverse complement strand
CTTGCCCCGCAGTCGAAACGTTGACTGGAGCGCAACCGACTGGAGCGCAACCGTCCCGGTTGCTGGTCTGAGTTTACGATGCAAGCGAGGACGCTTGCGCTCCAGTCGGTTGCAGCTTGGGAACATTTAAGTGCAAGCGAGGACGCTTGCGCTCCAGTCGCACGGACACTTCGCTCAAATATGAAAACCAAATGCATTGGCCTATAAATATTTCGTGCCTACGGCACTCCCTACCAGCTCGCTTGCTCTGGCTCGTTTTCTCAGTTTCGGTTGTTCTAATTTTCGCCACCAGCGTCGTATCCCAACGTCGCGTCGATGATCCCGACGACCAGGAAGATCTCAATCGCGAGCTTTGGGAATTCGCGAAGCACACGCCTTACGAATCAATTCTGCCGTACCTCAAAGCTACGCAACGTGCGTCGAAAGCCACGCAAACGGCCGAAGTTGAACTGCCGAACGGGTGGCGCATCACGCCTGCCGGAACGCAGGTCGAAGTCGGCCGCTTGCCGTATGAGATGGTCCAATTTGCGGACAAGCTGGTCGTCTTGAATACCGGGTATTACTACCAGGAGCCTCAGGAAGTTTCGATTGTCGATCCGCAGACGGCGCAGATAATCAAGACGATTAGATTCAATTCGTTGTTTCCGAGCGCGACTATGGGAATCGATGGCGACCTTTACATCAGCGGCGGCTTTGATCAGAAAGTCTATCGCGTCGATAAGAATTTTGAAGTAGTTCGCGAATATAAAGTCGGCGGCTTTGTTGGGGGACTGGCGGCGGTCGATTCAGAGCATCTCGCGGTCGCTTACATGGCGAAGCAGAAGGATGGCACGGGTGGCTTTGTCGGCGGCGGATTAGGAATGCTAAATATTGCGACTGGCCAGATCGAGCACGAGATCAAAGCGGGCTACTATCCATACACCGTTCGTTACCTGAGCGGCAAACTCTTCGTCACCGTGTTGGGTGAAGACAAAGTCTTCGTTTTCGATCGCGATCTAAAACTGACAAAGACTATTGCCGTCGGTCGCACGCCTCAGGAGTCCTGCACCGACGGCCGCCGGCTCTATGTAGTTAATACCGGCGCAGATTCTCTGTCCGTGATAGATACCCAAAGCGAGCGAGTCACCTCAACTGTGTCGGTGGCGCGACGAGGCAATCGCTTTGGAGTTTCGCCGACGTCCTGCACCCTTGATGGCACCCGCCTCTTTGTGACGTTGGGAAATACAAACTCAGTCGCCGTCATCGATCGCAAGGCGAACAAGGAGGTCGGCCTGATTCCGACCGGTTGGTATCCCACCAAAGTGCTGGTGGACGCGAAACATCTGATCGTGCTCAACGCCAAAGGCATTCGGCCGCGCCATCCAAATCCAAAAGGTCCGGCGGGCGCTGGTCCAAGTCGCACCGGCGATTACGTTCTTACTTTGCTGAATGGCGCGGTGTCGATCATTCCGCGAAATGATCTCCAGAAAAATCAGCGTGTCTGGACCAATAAAGTGAATCAAAGCGGACCGCTATTCACCCCTCAATCCGGATTCAATCTTCCGATCAAATACGTCTTTTACATCATCAAAGAAAACCGCACTTACGATCAGGTGCTCGGCGACCTTGGCCGGGGGAATGGCGATGCAAAGCTGACTCTCTTCGGCCGCTCAGTGACGCCGATTCAACATCAGCTCGCCGACGAGTACGTCACGCTCGATGATTTTTACTGCAACGGCGAGATCAGCGTGGTGGGTCATAGCTTCACCACCAGCGGCTACGCCAGCCCATTCGTCGAGTGGATGGGTAATCTGACTTACTCCTATCGCTGGAATTCCAGGAACAATCCGTGCGCGACACCGAACGTCACGTGCATTAGTGGTGGCTATCCCTATGGGATGGTGCCGGCAATGTTTTCACCGGCGTACATTTGGGACAACCTTGACGAGAAGAACGTCGACTATCGGATCTATGGTGAGAACTACTTTCTATTTACGCGCGCATACAAGATTTTTACTGAACTGTATGGCGCCGAAGGAGAACTCTCAAAGAAATTTTACGCCAAGGTGGTCGACACAGCCGCCCCTGGCGCCGATCGCGGCACTGAATTCAACGAACTTGCGTCGCCTTACACCGGACGCGCCGATACGCGCGAGCACGCGTACGAGCTGCTCGGTGACCAGCCGTTCACCAGTCGCCTGTCTTTGTTTCTCACGGGCGACTACAGTTTCGCGGCAGCATTGAAACGTGACGATCGTCTGCGACGGCGCTTTGCGGATTATCTCTATCACTATCCGTTCGGCTTTCGCTCGTGGGATTTGAAAACTTCGGATCTTGATCGCGTGCGCGAATGGAAAAAAGATTTCGAGACCCAGGTAAGACTCGGACACGTCGCGCAATTTCATTACATCTGGTTGCCGAATGATCATACCGACGGCGCCACCAAAAAGATTCTCGATGCATATCAATTCGTCGCGCAGAACGACACGGCGCTGGGCCGTGTGATCGAAACAATTGCGCGTAGTCCAATCTGGAAGCAGTCCGTGATTCTTGTAGAAGAGGACGATGCCCAGAACGGGCCCGATCACGTGGACGCAACCCGCACGATCGCATTTGCTGCCGGTCCATATGTGAAGCGTAATGCGGTGGTCAGCGATCGTTACGATCAACTCAGCATGTTACGCACGATTGAATTGTTGTTGGGACTGAAGCCGTTGAATCTTACGGATTCGATGGCGGTGCCGATGTTTGGAGTCTTTACTGGTAAGCCCGATTTCAAACCGTTTGTTGCTGTGTCTCCTTCGGAGCGTTTGGCAGATGCAGATCGAGAGCGCGATCGAGCTCTGACGCATCGGTAGCGTGTCAGAAGCCCGACCGTGAGGGAGGGCAACTCGCATGTCGCTCAACGTGAGAGTTGGATAACATGCCCTCCCTCACGGTCGGGCTTCTGAAACTCCATACCCATGTGCCTTCGCCGGCCATGCTGCGATGAACAGCAGCGTACCGATCACGGAGGCGATAATTATTCCAGCAAAGCCTACGTTCCAGTCATAGCGATCCACCAGCGCGCCGAGGCCCCAACCGGAAAGCACCGTGCTCGCATAGCCGAAGATGCTCGTTAAACCGATTGCCGTGGCGGCAGCTCGCTTGGTCGCCAGGTTCGCCGCGGCGACCGCGAGCAGACATTGTGGGCCGTAAACGAAGAAGCCTGCGGCGCCCAGCAATCCGGTCGTCGTCAATTCAGATTGCAAGGGGAGTTTCCAGAACGCGAACAGCGCGACGCCCGCCAGCGCCATGTAAACGACGCAAACTCTTACGGCCCGCCCGCCCAGGTACCTGTCCGTAATCCAGCCGCCGGAGATCGCACCCAGCGCGCCGCTGACCTCGAACGCGGCGAGCATCCATCCAGCATGAGTGATCTTTACATGCTTCGTCTCCAGCAAGATCGTCGGCCCCCAATTAAATACCGCATAGCGGATGGTATAAACGAAGAAGTTCGCCAGCGAAACGATCCAGATGTACTTGTTGCGAAAGACCTGATCGATAACAAAGCGTCGGAACTCAGCACTCGATTCGTGCTGCTGTGAATGACTTTCCGTGCCGGCGACTTCCGGCAAGCCGACAGACGGCGGCGTGTCAGGAAGCGTAAACCAGATGAAGATAACGATGACGAAAGCGATTGCGGCCGGAACGAAGAACGCGAGCCGCCAACTAATAACCACGAGATAGCCGCAAAGAACGGCGATCAATCCGCCGCCAATCTGGTGCGAGATATTCCAGATCGACATGCGGCTGGCCAGTTGCTTTGGTGAGAACCAATTTGTCAGCAGACGCGCGCACGGCGGAAAGCCCATGCCCTGAAACCAACCATTGGCCATCCAAATCAATCCCAGTGTTACGACCGCGGAATTGAAACCGAACAGCACGTTCATCAGCGCCGAAGCACCCAAGCCAAAGGCCATGAACGCCCGGGCATTCGCGCGATCGCCAAGAAAGCCGTTAGCGAATTTCGACACTCCGTACAGCAATCCATGGAGGGTGAGAAACAAACCAAGCTGCTGTTTATGAATGCCGAGATTGCGTTCCATCAACGGCATCGCGATGGGGAGATTCGCGCGCACGAAATAGAACGTGGCATAGCCGATGATCGAACTCAGCAGCACGCGCTTTCGCCAGTAGTGATACTGGCGCGCGATGACCTGCGGATCCGTCAGTTGAACTTTGGCGGGTGGCGCGGAGCGGAAGAGCTTGAGCAATCTTCCGAAGAAGCCATTCTGAGATGCAGCTACTGACGATTCGTTAGTCATTTGCGAATGCGAGCCGATGGCGCGTCAAGGTAACACGTAAGCGACCAAAGCTGAACTTACCTCGTGAATTAGTAGTGGACTGATGTCGTCTGCTACTGAGAGAGTCATCCTGATTACTTCTAGTTCACACCTCGCTTCAGGAGTCTGTCGGAAAAATTCCTCCGTGGTTCTCAGTGTAAGCTCTGTGCCTCTGTGGTGAAGGTTTTTCCTTGGTAATTTCACCACAGAGACACAAAGCATCACAGAGTTTGCACAGAGAAATTTATTTTCCCGACAGACTCCTTCAGCGAGGTGCTAACACCAACCGTAATTGCTCGTAGCCGTTTCAACGGGTTTCGAATTGGAAACTGTTGAAACAGTTAGCTAAATTCGGCACCTTGAGAACACCACGCTGAAGCGAGGTGTGAATGAGACTGATCAAGTTGATGACGTCGTTGGCCGCTCATCGTGCAACGCACGCCTGGTTTTTTTCGCTTCCTTTAGGCAATGATCTGTCGCGCTTCGCGCTCAATGCGGACGAGACGTCCGCGCTCCCAGCTTAAGAGCGATTGGTTTTCACAGTGAACAGTATCCATGAGTTTTTCCGATTCCTTTTCTGAGACTTTTGGTGATAGCATGCGCGCTCGCCGCTTTGTGTAACACCAGCAACATCGTTTGCGATATCAAAATCCGAAGGAGCCCAATCATATGTTCACGCGTTCACGTGCGTCTTTTCTGTCCGCGATCGTAGTTGCACTAGCCTTCGCGCTCGGCGCAATTGCCACGACCGGCCAACGACGGCAAGGGGCAGGTACATCGCCTGCCTCCAGTTCCAATGATTCATTAAAGGTCCTCCAATGGCGACAGATTGGTCCATTTCGCGGCGGGCGATCGACCGCCGTTGCCGGTGTCGCTTCACAGCCGATGGTCTTTTACTTTGGCGGCGTAGGCGGCGGTGTCTGGAAGACGACTGATGGCGGCATCAATTGGGAACCGATCAGCGACGGTTCGGTTTTTGGCACCGCGTCAGTTGGTGCGATTGGATTATCGGATTCTGATCCAAACACGATTTACGTCGGCATGGGCGAGTCGCCGATTCGCGGCAACGTCTCGCATGGCGACGGCGTTTACAGATCGACTGACGGTGGCAAGACCTGGAAGCACGTCGGGCTCGAAGACACGCGACAGATCTCACGCATTCGCGTTCATCCGAAGAATCCTGACATCGTTTACGTGGCGGCCCAGGGACATGTATGGGCGCCCAATACTGATCGCGGCGTTTTTAGATCAAAAGACGGCGGCAAGACCTGGCAGAAAGTCCTGTTTCGTAGTGACAAAGCCGGCGCTTGCGATCTGATCATTGATCCAACAAATCCGAACGTGCTTTACGCGGGATTCTGGGAAGTCTATCGCAAACCCTGGACGCTGGAGAGCGGGGGCGCAGGCAGCGGCATCTTCAAATCGACTGACGGCGGCGACACGTGGACTGAGATAACTCGTAATCCGGGATTGCCGCGCGGCACGATCGGCATTGTCGGGATAACGGTCTCTCCCGCGAACCCCGATCGGCTGTGGGCGATCGTCGAAGCCGAAGACGGCGGCGTATTCCGATCTGACAATGGCGGCCG
>QHXH01000071.1 GCA_003222855.1 Acidobacteriota bacterium | reverse complement strand
TGATTACCGGCGAGGCGGCGGAAGTAACAGACCGTCGCCCCCGAAAGCGCCACAAGGCGACGCCGCTGGCACCATCGAGCGCAAACGTCACGCCATCGCTGTTGGTGCCGACGACATCAAAGGCGTTGCGGGAGCGCAGATGCGCAACCAGCGGGCGAGCGATATCACCGACGGCTGCGCGCCACCCGCCTGTCGTTACAATTGAGTTAGTCGGCAGCGGGCTGGTCGCAGGCGTCGGGCTGGGGATAATCGGAACTCGGGAAAGCGACGGGGCCGCTACCTCGATCGTGCCGGCTGACGAGAACTCGCCCAAAATCTTCCTGAGCGGCGCAATTCTCCAGAAGTATTTTCCCGGCGCCAGATTGTTGACTTCAGTTTTATTTCCGCTGATTACGCGATCAAAAACAATGTCGTGGAAATTGCGATCAGATGCTAGTTGTAATCGATAACGCGAGACTCCGGCGTGCGGCCCCCAACGCAGGTTTACCGTCGTGTGGGTTTGCAGTTGAAGATTGTCCTGGGCGCTCGCTGAACGGTCAATCGTCAGCAGCGTACTGACGATCAGGATTAGGGCGCAGGCAATGGTTAAGCGGAACATCGACACGCAATAATAAACGACGAATGGCGCATTGTTCCTTGGTTCTCCAGGATGTCTAGGGATTTTCGTTGAGCTTATACCCGACGCCGCGGACCGTCAGCACGTAATGGGGATTTTTCGGATCGGTTTCCAGCTTTTTTCGCAGCCGGTTGATATGAGGATCGATGTTGCGCTGATACCCTTCATACTCGGTACTCCAAACTCGATCCAACAAGTCATTGCGTGACCACGCGCGTCCCGGCTCAGAAGCAAGCAAATCGAGGATCTGAAATTCAAGCGGCGTGAGATCGATTCTTGCGCCCGCCCGGGAAACCTCGTGCCGGCGACGATCGACAACCAGATCGCCGATCTCCATTCTATCTTCGTTCCCGTTTTGTTTGGCACCGCCCTGGCTTCGTCGCAATAACGCCTCAACACGATACTCGAGCTCGCGCGGACTAAATGGTTTCGCCAGGTAATCATCGGCGCCGGCCTCGAATCCCGCGACTTTGTCATCGAGGAGATCGTGCGCGGTGAGAAACAATGTCGGTGTATCGATCCCTCGATCGCGCAACTTCTTCAACAGCTCAATCCCGGACATCTCGGGCATGGCTACATCGAAGATAAAGCAATCGAAACGATTGCCCGACGCGGCTTGCAGCGCGGCCGGGCCGCTCTCCTTCTCAGTTACTTCGAATCCCAATCGTCGGAAATATTCTGCCAGCAACGTACGCATGTCCGCGTCGTCGTCTACGATCATCAACTTCTTCGCGTTCGTGGTTATGGGTTCGGGATCCACAGTTGTTTTCCTTGTACTGTCTCGATTCCGGCTTTGGGAATCGAGCCCAGTGATATGTAAAACCAGTCAGCGCAAGGGGTTTCTGCCTTAGTATGTCGGAGCTAAAGCCTTGACGTCAAACGATGGGCGTCAGTATATTGCCAGTTCGTAATCGTGCGCGGGCTTTGCGGTTTCTTCCCGATAAACGATCGAAGAATCGATTCAAGATGCGCGATCTTCGTCGGCTTTTAAAGTACCTGCTTCCTCACACCGGAACGTTCATCGCTGCCACCGTCGCGATGATGGTTGTGGCCTTGCTCGAGGCTGCCACGAGTGCATTGATAGTGCCCGTCTTCGATCAGGCACTCGCGCACGGGCAAGCACGCGCTACACCAACACCCTTCGCGCTCCAACGTTTGATTCCGGCTTCGGGTCTGCATGCCTTGCGGATGATTGCCTTGCTGCTGATTGTTTTTACAGTAATCAAAGGCATTGCCGAATACTTCAGTACTTATTGGATGGCCTACATTGGACAGACTTCGATTCTTAGTCTGCGCCAGGAGCTTTACAGTCATATTCTCGCGCAATCGGCATCCTTCTTCGAACGTCACCGCACCAATTATTTAGTTTCGCGCTTGATCTCCAGCGCCGCGGCAATCGAAGCAGCGGTGTCTAACACGCTGCGCGACATACTCCGTGAGGGATTTACGCTGATAGCATTTCTGGCGACATCGTTTTACGTGAGCTGGCGGCTGACTTTAGGCTCGCTGATCATTGCTCCACCCGTCGCCGGATTGACCATGCGCTTTGGGAAGTCCCTGCGCAAATTAGCGCGAGAGTCACTGGAAGGCAGCAAGTATCTGACTGATACGGCACAGGAAGCCCTGGCGAATCAGACGATCGTTAAAGCCTACAGCGGAGAACTTCGCGAAGGAAGCCGTTTTACTGCGGTCGCTGAACGTGTGCGTCGGGCAAACCTTCGTTCCGCTAGTATCGCCGGCATGTCACCGCCAATAATTGAATTGATTGGCGTCCTCTTTATTGCTGTACTGCTCTTCTTTGGCGAGCGCGAGATTAGATTAGGCCGTATGGATCAGGCACAATTCCTGCTTTTCATCGTACTTCTGTTTCGCAGCTACGATCCCATGCGCAAGCTTTCGCGACTGCAAAACGCCATGTCGCAAGCGCTGGCCGCGGCGCAACACGTCTGGGAAGTGATGGACGAGCATGCGGAGATTATTGAAAAGACAGACGCGATCGAGTTGTTGCCACTGCGAAACGAGATCGAATTTCGCGATGTGCGTTTTGGTTATGCTGAGGAAGGCCGGCATGTTTTGCGGGATATCAATCTCACTGTTCCGGCCGGTAGAATGGTCGCTCTGGTCGGCGAATCGGGTGGCGGAAAATCAACGCTGACAAAGTTGTTGCCGCGCTTTCACGATCCAAGCTCCGGCAAAGTGTTATGGGACGGCACCGACCTGCGCGACGCGAAACTCAAGAGCTTGCGCAGGCAGATCGCCCTGGTCACCCAGGAGACGGTGCTCTTTAACGACACAGTCCGCTATAACATTACCTACGGCCATCCAAATGCGACGCTGGAAGAGATCGAGGACGCGACCCGCACGGCCTTCGCTCATGACTTTATTCTGGAATTGCCCGACGGTTATGACACGATCATTGGCGAACGAGGAACTTTTCTTTCCGGGGGACAGCGCCAGCGACTTGCCATTGCGCGCGCCGTGTTAATTGATGCGCCCGTGCTTATCCTGGATGAAGCGACGTCGGCACTCGACGCTGAGTCCGAGCAACTGGTTCAACGCGCGATCGCGAACTTGATTCGGGATCGCACGACGATCGTTATCGCGCATCGCTTATCAACCGTGAGACGTGCCGACTTGATCGCAGTGGTCGAAGCGGGGCGTATTATCGAACGAGGGACGCACGCCGAACTGCTCGCCCATGGCGGTCAGTATCAGCGGCTTTATGAGTTGCAGTTTGCGGATGAGGAAGAAGAGCTAGTAAGCAGTGAGCTGTGAGCAGTAAGCAGTAGGAACACTCAGAACAGCGAGGAGGAAAACAAAATGAGCAAGCCCCATAAGAGGTTAGTTGCATGGCAAAAGAGCATCGATCTGGTACTGGTAGAAAAGGTCTATGAAGTAAGTAAGAATCTTCCCCGAGATGAGATTTACGGTCTCACTTCTCAGCTCCGTCGAGCGGCGGTTTCAGTACCCTCGAATATCGCGGAAGGAGCCGCAGGTCGATCTCCAGGTCAATTTAAGAATTATCTTAGCGTTGCAATTGGCTCGCTGAACGAACTGGCTACACAGATCGAAATCGTCAGGCGGATTGGTTATCTCAGCGCTTCGGCCGTAGCCAAAACTGAGGCACTCATCGACGAGTGCCTGGCGGTAACTTACGGGCTCCGAAAGAGTCTCAACTAAGGACCAGCGTTGCTACTGCTCAACTGCTCACTGCTCACTGCTTACTGTTAACTTTATGAAATCAATGACTGGATTTGGCCGCGGCACAGTCAGCGGCGAAGACTTCACGGTTGCGGTTGAGATCAAGACCGTCAATAACCGCTATCTTGATATTCATCTGCGAATGGGTCAGGAGTTATCCGCCGTTGAAAGCAGCATCCGGCGACGTGTCGCCGTACGTCTTTCACGCGGCCGCGTCGACCTCAACATCAATTTCGAGCGCACTGGTGCGACTGTCTACGAAGTCAATCGACCGTTGATTGCCGGCTACATTGGCGCAATGCAGGAAATTCAAGAGCAGTTCAAGCTGGGAGGCGACATTGACATTAACGCCGTAGCACGCGTGCCCGGAGCTTTGACGCCGGCGCGTGAGGGCATTAATGATGAGAGCCTCGCTGGACTCGATGGCGCGCTTGATCGGGCCATCGACGACCTCGAACAGATGCGCGAGAGCGAAGGCGCCACGCTGGCAGAGGAAATGCGCGTGCGCGTAGCCAAAATCGAAGCCGAAGTTCCGATCATCGAAGCAGCCACCGCCACCCTGGTTGATGCCTATCGGCAGAGGCTGCAAAAGCGCATCGCTGAATTGATTGCGCGCGGCGGACAAGCAATCGAACTCGACGCGGGGCGATTGGCGCAGGAAGTTGCTTATCTCGCCGATCGCAGCGACATCAGCGAAGAGTTGGTGCGCTTACGAAGCCACCTTGAACAATTTCGTGCGGCGCTCGAATCCGAAGGCGAAGTCGGCAAGCGGCTCGATTTTCTATTGCAGGAACTGAATCGCGAGGCGAACACGGTGCTGGCCAAATCAACTGAAGTCTCGATCAAGGATGCAGCCCTCGTGATCAAGGCTGAGGTTGAGAAACTACGCGAACAAGTGCAGAATGTTGAATGAGCTGAACAAAGCCGAAAGCAAGGACACCGCAAGCACGGAGTGTGGACTGGGAATGCTGATCGTAGTCAGTTCTCCGTCGGGCGGCGGCAAGGGCACTCTGATTGATCGTGTTTTGCAAACAGTGCCTGGGGTTAGCTATTCGGTTTCGTACACGACGCGCGCGCCACGAGGAGCGGAACAAGATGGTCGCGAATATTTTTTCGTTTCAGCGGCGACGTTTGAAGGACTGATCCGGCAGGGCGAGTTCCTCGAATGGGCAGATGTTTATGGACATCTTTACGGAACCAGCAAAGCGCAGGTGGAGCGCGAGCGCGCCGCGGGTAAAGACATTATTCTAGAAATCGACGTCCAGGGCGCGGCCAGCATTCGTCAACTGATCGATGATGCGGTCAGCGTCTTCATTCTGCCGCCGTCGTTTGAATTGCTGCGCGATAGGCTAGCGGCCCGCGGCACCGATTCGCCGGCTGATCTAGAGCGGAGACTGCGCGGCGCTCCGGCTGAGGTTGAGCAGTATAAGTGTTTTCAATACGTGATTCTTAACGACGATATCGATCGCGCGTCAGCGCAACTGGCGTCCGTGATTTACGCTGAACGTGCCCGACGGGAACGTCAGGAGCCAAAACTCAAAGAGACATTGGCCGACTTCGCTTCGATACTTGAATCGGAGTGACTGAATCGAAGTGGGCTGAACAATCCACGATTTGAAACTAGTTTTCGGAGGTTCACACACACCCTATGGCTTTAACACCCGAAGAACTTGACGAAGCAATAGAAGACTCGCAATCCCAAGAGATCGATTCTAAGTACCGGCTGATCATTCTGGCCGCAAAGCGCAGCAAGCAGCTCCAGCGCGGCGCGCGGCCCCGTATCGACATCGATCCCACCAAACACAAACCCACCCGCATCGCCCTGGAAGAAGTCGTTAGCGGCAAGGTCAAGTTTCACTGGAAAACCGACGGCAAGGAATCGGGTGAAGAAAACTGACTGCGATTTACGGTGGCA
>QHXH01000070.1 GCA_003222855.1 Acidobacteriota bacterium | reverse complement strand
CGGCATTGGAACTTTGTGAACCCACGAAGGACATCCCTGTCCGCCCGGGCCATCGAACTTGTAAGGGCTGAGATCGATCATCGCGCTGGTGTTGCCGTGATAAGCAGCATCAACCACGATCACTTTATTCCTGTTCGCGTGTGCTCGCGCCAGGCGCAGCGCCAACTCATTTGCCTCACTGCCGCTGTTCACCAGAAACACGACGCGCAAAGGCTCAGGCAGTAACGCCGTCAGCCGCTCGCTGTACTCTAGAAGGGATTCATGCAGATAACGAGTATTAGTATTGAGAATCGCCATCTGCTCGGCGGCCGCGCGTACGACATAGGGATGACCGTGTCCGACCTGGGCCACATTGTTGATGCAGTCGAGGTAACGGCGGCCGTCGGCATCATAAAGATACTGTCGCGAGCCAGAGACGATATGCAGCGGAGACTGGTAGGAAATGCTAAGCGAAGGACCAATGCGCCGGTTACGTTCCGCAATCATGTCGGCGGACGTGCGTCTCTGGCGCGCATGTTTCTCGCTAACTACCGGCAGTCCGCACGCGTAACGAAAAACACGCGTGGCCCAATCAAGTGGAATGCTTGATAGTTGTTCCAATAAAGCCCACGCCGGAGCGTTCGAAATATTCAGGTATGCATTGCGGGGCACATCGCGCGTCTGCTTTGCCGCATAACAAACGCTGCAACAGAGTCGAGTCACAGCCAGCGGGTAGAGAGCCTCAATCTCACTTTCAGTGAGCGGATAAGTTTCCTGATAGGCCGCAACGACCTGCGCGGCAGCGCCGATCGGATCGGGCTTGTCGAGCATCACATAAGCGAGTGCCACCGCTAAGTTACAAACGGTCGCGCTGTAAACCACGTCGCCATAATCGAGAATCGCGGTGACTCGCCGTTCTGCTTCATTGACCAGAATGTTGTAATCGTTCGCATCGTTGTGAATGACGCTGAAGCGCAAACGGCTCCAATCAATCCGCTCCCACTCATCGAAGAATCGTGCGACGAGAGGCCGGCGCGAGTCCGGCAATAGCGCGTTGAGTTCTCGGGCGATGTTTGCATTGCGCAGGTCCCAGTAAAACGAACGATGCGCGGCGGGATGATCGAACTCAACCAGCGCACGATCCATTTGCGCTAGCACGCGCCCGAGTGAAGCAAGCAGTTTGCGATTATGCGACTCGGCCTCGGCAAAGCAGACGCCGTCAAGCCACGTCAGCAAACGAACAAAATGCTCGTTACCGTTCTCGCTGCTGACCTGCGCAATGTTCTCGCCATTTCTGGTTTTTACTACCCGAGGAAAGTCGAGAGCGATATCACGACCGGCAAGAAACAGAATGAGCCGGTTCTGAAGCTCAAGAAACTCGAAGACTTCTTCTGAGTTGGCCATCTTGAGAACAAACTGATCGTTGCCGGCCTTGCAGTAGAAGTTCTGATCCCGCTCACTCGGCAGTGGCGCCGCAGAAACACTGAGACCATAGAGCTCGGCGACAATGCGGACGGCGTCTGCCTCAGTGAGCCGCGGCGCTTTTTGCACGGCCGTAGTCATACGCGAACATCATAGATGAAGCATGGAGGTCTAGTGAATTAAGCCACGCTCTCCGAGGCCTCAGGAATCGTCGGCTTGAGTCAGTAACGTCAGCCAAGCAAAGGTTTCATTGTGGTCGAACTGCACTTCCGATCGCTAACCGTTGGCTCTGGCGCGGGCCGTAATGTTATGCTTGGCCACCCCGGGCCCGCACCACAAATATGCTGAACAACTTCACAACGCCTCGACGTGTAGTGATCACTGGCATGGGATGCGTAACGCCGATTGGCATCGGCCGCGAAGCATTCTGGAACGGACTGCAAAACGCCGAGAGCGGTGTTCGTCGCATTGAATCCTTCGACGTTTCCAAGTCGCCCGTAAAAATCGCGGCGCAGGTTCGTGAGTTTGACTGGACAGTGCAACTCGGCGTCAAAGATCGCAAGCACGTGCCCCGCACGGTGCCGTTAGCACTGGCGGCCGCGCGGGAAGCATTCAAGGACGCCGGCATCGCAGTCGAAAGTCTTTCATTAGAAGAACGACAAGAAATCGGCGTGCAGATCGGCACGGGCGGCGGCGGCCTGCCATTCGTCGAAGATCACTACGCGATTTGGTACAACGGCGGCTCGCATTCAAAGGCTAGTATTTACATCATTCCGGCCGCGACCCACGGGACCTTGTCGAGTGAGCTTTCCATGGCCTTCGGACTGCGCGGCTTGTCGCATGTCATCTCGACGGGCTGCACGAGTTCGACCGACGCCATCGCTTATGCGGCGCAGCACATCGCGCTTGGCCGGCAGGAAACGATGCTCGCGGGCGGCGTGGACGCGCCGCTGGCGCCCGGCATTCTCGCTGGATTTAATCTGTTAACCGTATTAACAACTGAGTGGAACGAAGAGCCAGAGCGCGCGTCGCGCCCGTTCACGCGCAACCGCTCGGGAATGGTGCTTGGTGAAGGCGCGTGGATTTATGTGTTGGAAGAATTCGAGCGCGCGAAGCAGCGCGGCGCAAACATCTATGCCGAAATTACCGGCTATGGTTCGACGTGCGATGCCTATCATCGCGTGCGCCTCCAGGAAGGTGGCGATGAACCGGCGCGGGCAATGACCCTGGCGATGAACGATGCGGCCGTGAATGCCGACCAGATCGATTACGTGAATCTGCACGGCACCTCGACGGTGTTGAACGATCGAATTGAGACTAACGCGCTGAAGCTTGCGCTTAACAGCAACTCACATCGCATTCCGATGTCGGCGACGAAATCCCAAGTGGGACATCCGCAAGGCGCAAGCGGTGCGGCGGGCCTGGGCGCCGCGCTGTGCGCCATGCGCAGAGGCGTCATTCCGCCAACTATTAATCTTGACGAGCCCGATCCGGCTTGCGATCTGGATTACGTTCCCCTCGAAGCGCGCGAAGCAGACGTGCGCGTCGCCCTCTGCAACTGCATCGGATTTGGATCGAAAAATAGCGCGCTGGTGATTCGGAAAGTGTAGGGGGCAGATCGGCGATCCGGAGACGGTTCGCCGTTCTTGATCGAGCTGTCCGCGTAAGCCGTAATGTTTTCTAGTGAGTTTATCGCGATGCCCAGCGCCACGGCGGGGCGTCAAACTCGCCCACCCCCACAATCCTTGTCTCGCCGAACTGCTTTTCTAAGCTCACACAATTACACTCAGGTTGGTTCTCAAGCTCCGCAATAAGTCTCGCGGCGTGGGTCACCACAAAGACTTGCGAGCGTTCCGCAGCATTTGCGATCAGCCGGCCAAGTGCAGGAAGTAAATCCGGATGCAGACTTGTTTCCGGTTCATTCAATACCAGTAAGCCGGGTGGTCTGGGTGTTAATAACGCCGCAATCCAAAGCAAGTAGCGAAGCGTGCCATCCGACAGTTCCGCGGCTTTGAGCGGTCTAAGAAGCCCGTGCTGGTGCATGGCGATTTCAAAACGGCCTTCAACATTTAGCACACTGACGCTGGATCGCGGAAAGGCATCATCTACTGCATGGCCCAGGACGGCGGCGTCTCCGATTTCGCGGATGGTTTGCAGTGCGGCCGCCATGTCTGAACCATCGTTGCTGAGAATCGGCGTATGTGTACCAAGTTGCGGCATTCGCGCGGGGGCGTCCGCATCGGTGCGAAAGTGGTCATAAAAGCGCCACGAGCGAATATGTTCGCGCAACATGAACATTTCCGGCGCGTTCCGCGGATCCGCGAACTGACTCAACATGCTGTCAAATGGTGATAAGTCGGAACTGAGCGCCTCCCATTCGCCATCACTTCGCCGGGTCCGTACCACCCAGTTCTTGCGTTCAACGAGTAATGAGGCCGGCCGCAGAATAGGACCGGCCCAAATGGATTCGGTTTTTATTTCTGGGTCCAGTGCAAATGCTGAAGTACTCGGAGACGGAAGGCCCAGGTCGATCGCATAACCAAATTCATCTCCAGCAAAACCGAGCCGCAGATTGACGCGTTCCGTGCGCACCGTTCCTTCGACTTGGTGATCGCCACGCTTCACGGATCGGCCGATTTTCTCAGGACCTGCCCATAGCGTAGACTGCAGGCCGCCTTCGCGAGCGAGTGATGGAATGACGCCGCCTCGTCCCGTTTCGGCCAGCAGCCTTAGTGCGCGATACACACTTGATTTGCCGCTACCGTTGGGCCCGGTAATCAGGTTCAAACGCCGCAGCGGGACGGTTAGATTGCGCAGTGACCGGTAATTAGAAATGGCCAGCGTGGTTAGCATCAGGCGAAATTAAGAAGGCCTCGTTCTGAAATTTGGCATCGACCCCTGGTTTCCAGGGTCAAGCAGTAAGGTGATTCAGAAAGTTTAGGAGCGCAGCGCTTCGAGCCTCGCTGCATCAGCCTGGTCCTGAGGCCTGCCGACCGCTCTCTTGTTTCTAATCAGGTGAGATATGCCAATGACCGGAATCGTTATTCCTTCGATGGTAATGAATTGGCGCTCGGCCTCCGCTTCCGCATAACTGACGCCCGTGATCTCAGTCAAGACATCGATGCGTCTCGGAGCAACACCTAGCTGAACGACTGTGCCTGCCGTCAGAAAGTCTTTTATCAACAGATTCGAAACTGGCGCGCCAAATTTTCCTAATGCCGCCAGAACGCGCGTCGCATTCTCTTCTGAGCATTTAATCCAAAGATCTATGTCACCAGTCGCGCGCGGTAGGCCGTGCGCCGCAACTGCGTAGGCTCCAACGAGCATGAACTCAACTTTCTCTTCGCAAAACGCGGACAATATGTCGCGGAAGTCTGAGTTCAGCAATGGGTTCTCCCTTAAAGGCCCACGCGTCCATTGTCAACTGCCACATCATTTCCAGACGTTGAGCCGGAGTTGTCGATCGCAGATCGTCGCTATTGTCTTGCTCTTCAAGTTTCGAGACTCTCACCTTTTTGGTTTCGAGTGACATAATCCACTTGTAATTATACCATTCACTATTCTTTTGCGGATGTGTTCGTTGGGTGTCCTGAACCATGCTGGAAAAGTTTCGCCAACGCAGCCTTGAACCTGAGAACCTCGACAAAGGGTCCTATACGCCGGAAGAATATGAAGGCTGTCTGGTTGAGCTGCGGCGCGTAAATGAGTGGCTCGGCGATGCAAACGCGTTGCGCGATTCGCTCTTCAAGGAAATTGAGCAGCGTGAATTGCAAACGTTTTCCGTTCTCGATGTGGGCGCGGGTTCGGGCGAGTTGCTGCGCGTGACGGCGAAATGGGCACGTGAAACTAATCGCAAAGCTTCGCTCGTCGGCCTGGAGCTCAATGAAAGATCCGCGCAAGCAATCATCGATGAGTCAACAGACTTTCGCGAGATTTCTTCGATACGCGCGAATGGATTCCAACTCCCGTTCAGCGATAATTCATTTGATTATGTGATTCAGTCGTTGACGTTGCATCATTTTGACGATGCCGGCGCTGTAAAGATCTTGCGGGAGATGGCGCGCGTTGCGAGGTGTGGGATCTTCGTCATCGATCTCAATCGCAATCCGGTTGCCTATTTTTTTTACACGACGATTGGTCATCTGTTCCTTCACAATCGTTTGATTCGTGAAGACGGCGCGCTCTCGATTCTGAAAAGTTTCAAGCCGGACGAAATGAAAGAGATCGCCCATCATGCCGGTTTAGCGAACGCGAGAGTCGAGAAACATTTTCCTTCGCGGTTGGTTTTGAGCGCGAGTACGAGTTCGGAGTCCCGCCTTCAGGGGACAGAAGTTGGAGAACTCGCCGCCTGAAGGCGGAACTCCAAACTATCATGCACAATTACGACGTAATCATCGCCGGTGGTGGCCCAGCCGGCGCCAGCGCGGCGATTCATCTGGCAATGCGTGGTACGCGCGTGTTACTCGCCGAGCAGAAAAAGTTTCCGCGCCCGAAGCTGTGCGGTGAATTCATCTCTCCTGAATGCGCGATCCACTTCCAGCGGCTGCATGTTGCTGAAGCCATGTCTGCCGCGCATCCCGCTAACTTAACTGCCACTGTTTTTTATTCTCGAAGCGGTAAGAACGTTCGCGTGCCAAGCTCCTGGTTTGGAGCAACCGGAGTCGCCCTCGGTCTCAGTCGCGCCGAAATGGATGAACGTCTCTTGCGTCGCGCTTCAGAA
>QHXH01000771.1:586-2211 GCA_003222855.1 Acidobacteriota bacterium | reverse complement strand
TTCCGTGGCTTTGCCACAGCACCTGGCGGTAAGCCTCCGGCTTACCCAGACTGAAACTTAAGGTTTTCGAGGCTGCGCCTCGGACGGAGGCGTAGCCTCCGAAGAAATCTAATAACGGATTAACCGGTGAGCCAAAGGCTCGCCGCCATGTGCTGCGCCAAAGGCGCAAGTGCTCACGTTTAGGTCCGGTTCTGCTCCCGCTCGCTCTGCAATAGCTTCTTCTTCCGTTCCAAACCCCAGCGATAACCACCCAGGCTCTTATCTCCGCGAATCACGCGATGGCACGGAATGATTAGCGCGGCATGGTTACTCGCGCAGGCACGCGCGACTGCGCGGACTGCGTTCGGCTTACCGATGGCTTTGGCGATCTCCTGATAAGAACGAGTCGAGCCGAAAGGAATCTGTCGCAGCTCTTCCCAGACACGCCATTGAAATGCTGTAGCCTGAATGTCCAGCGGCAGATCAATTCGCGAAGTCTTGCCGTTTAGGTTGTCGAGGACGCTACTCAACCACAAATTGAGCGACGGACTAATCTTCGTGTCCTTCGAGTCGATCGAGGCTTGCGGATATTCTTCAAATAACTTTGCGGTCAATTCTGAATCGGAATCTCCCAACGCCACGGAACATACACCGCGTTCCGTGGCCGCGACCAGTAACCGGCCGAGCCGCGAATCAGCGATCGTGTAAACGATTTGCATACCTTTGCCGCCACGGCCATAAGTCGCCGGTGTCATTCCTAACTGGGCCGAGGATTTTTCATAGAGGGATCGGCTTGAACCATAGCCCGCGTCGTACATCGCTTCAGTGACCGATGCGCCGTCCTTCACGTTTGCTTTGAATTTTCTCAGGCGTTGCGACTCGGCGTATTGACGCGGCGTGATTCCCATTACCTCTTTGAAAGTGCGTTGCAGATGATGAGCGCTGACGCCTGTCTGCTCGCTTAATGTTTTTAATGTTTTCTGCTCTTCATTGTTTTCGTCTATCGCGTGGCAAATGCTACGCACCAGGTCAATGTGCGGGTCAGTCGACTCGACACGGCGCGGATGACATCGGCGGCAGGCGCGAAAACCTTCGCGTTCGGCTGCTTCAGGGACTTGAAAGAAGCTAACTTGCTCGCGGCGAGGGCGGCGGGCCGGACAAGAAGGCCGGCAATAAATTCCGGTTGATCGCACCGCGAAAACAAAACTGCCATCGCGCGAAGCATCGCGCGCGAGAACTGCATTCCACATCTCCGGATTATTCATTATGTTCGGCGTTACCGTTGAAAGCTCTAACATTTTATTTTACCCCACGTTTTTGATTTACTGGCCGCTACCACACGCGATGCTGACCTCTGTTTTCACGAGCCGATAATAGACGCGCGGCTGAAATGGTTCTATCCGATGTTTGCGATCAAACTCGTTGGAGTGCGAAAACTAGCGAGGAAAGCTGCAAAAGTGGTCTTCCTTTATCCAAGGGGTCTCTCCTCCTGCGTCGGATTAGAGTGTCGGTTCTGTCCAGCGTCCGGCGGAATCAACCTTCACCCCGGCAGAGAGAAGGTGCGTCACCCCAAGACCGTTGGGATCGAACGTGACGATGCGAACGGGGATGACACGCTCGCGGGCGCGATCCAGAATCGACCACAG
>QHXH01000771.1:0-540 GCA_003222855.1 Acidobacteriota bacterium | reverse complement strand
TTGACTTTGACAATATCGCTGAAGGTTTCTGGCCGGAGAAGGATCTCAGTTGTATTGGCCGTGTGAGCGCAGAAATCGTCGGGCGCAGTTAGGTCCATGTTAGGGAGCAGCTTTTTTCTCCAGATAGCTTGCGGCGCTTTCTGTGGGAATTCTAACCTGAGCGCAACGGCCGAGCGATCAGTTCGGACGAAGAACCAGCTTTGCAGCGCTTCGCGGTAAAACGCCAGGTACTTATCCTTCATAGGATCGAGACCCGCCAGCTGTGCCGCATCAGTTGCCGAAAGCCTTTGCGCGGGAATCATTCCGGGTAAGGGCATCTGGGGTTGCGCCACCGACGAGACTGGTAGTTGTAATGAGAAGACCTTCGTCTGGACTGGCAATGGGGGCGCATCCGGTTTGCTCGTCGAGCGTACGATCGCATTTTCTTCGGCGACGCCCTTGCGTTGCCGAGTTCGTTCTGCGGTGGCCGGGCGATACACCGTCCCGGTCCTGCCCTTACTTTGGTCGGGCAGCAGCACCTCTCCCATCCAATCCCTGCCA
>QHXH01000770.1 GCA_003222855.1 Acidobacteriota bacterium | reverse complement strand
CTGAGGGCGACCTGCCACGCGCTTCGACGATTCTCGCTCCGCTGCACCCGAACGCCGCCGACGCACAGGCCATGGAAACACAAGTTTACCAAGCGATCCTGGAGCGCCGGCCTGCATCAATCATTCCTCGGCTAAAGGAAATACTCGCCAAGCCTGATCCGGCGTTGGGTTTTTACAATGGCGAACTGCGCTTTTGGTTAGGCTGGGCGCAAGAAGTGGTGGGCGACCGTGCCGCAGCGCAGGAAAGTTGGCGACAGGCACGCAGTGAACTAGAACCCTTTCTCAAAGAACAACCGGAAAATTATTTCCTGATTGGCGATCTCGCGCTGACCAATATGGGTCTCGGTGACAAAGCCGCTGCGTTGGCTCTGTCGGAACGGGCCATGGCCGCGATTCCGATCGAGAAAGACGCTGTGGGTGGTCCCCTTCCGATCGAGATCCTTGCGCGGGTGGCGGCGCAAATGGGGGAAGCTGATCGCGCCATCGCCGCCTTACAGAAACTACTCTCGATACCCTATGCTGGCCCGCTGGCTACGCAAAACGTACCGCTCACTCCCGCGCTGCTCCGGCTCGATCCCATGTTCGATCCGCTCCGGAATGATCCGCGCTTCCAGAAACTCTGCGAAGACAAACCAAAGTGAAGATCGACAATGGAACCGGCGGGAGCCGAGAGACATCGACGGGCAAGCCCGCGAGGGTTGACGAGCGGGGACGCGAGTCAATCAACTTCTTTTCCGAGCTGAAGCGGCGCAATGTTTACAAAGTCGCGGTCGCGTACGCGGTCGTTGGTTGGCTGCTGGTCCAAGTCACGACACAGGTTTTCCCAATCTTTGAAATTCCGAATTGGGCCCTCAGATTAATCGTGTTCGCAATTGTGATTGGATTTCCGATCGCGCTCGTCATCGCGTGGGCATTCGAACTCACGCCGGAAGGATTGAAACGGACCGAAGATGTCGATCTTGCGACGTCGGCGCGACAACCACGAAAGCATGCCTGGATTTTTGTTGTGATCTTTGGAGCCGCGTTTTCCATCGGATTGTTTTTCATCGGACGCTACACCGGTGGAACGTCTCGACAGAGCGAGACGGCTACAGCTTCGGCGAAATCCATCGCTGTGTTGCCTTTCGAGAATCTTAGCGAAGACAAAGGCGCGACTTATTTTGCCGACGGCATTCAGGACGAGACGAGATACAAAAGCAAGCCTGAAGATCTAAGAACAGTCTCGCAACAGCTAGGAGTAGCAACTGTTCTGGAAGGAAGTGTGCAGAAGGCGGACGACAAGGTACGCGTCAACGTGCAGCTCATCGATGCCAAGGCAGACTCACACTTATGGGCGAAGACATACGATCGCGACATCAAGGATGTCTTTGCCGTGGAAAGCGAGGTGGCGCAGGAAATCGCCGATTCCCTCCAGGCAAAACTTTCCCCGGCCGAAGCTAACACGCTTGCCGCAGCCCCAACCAAGGACACCGCAGCCTATGATCTTTTTCTGAAAGGCGAGTCCCAGCTGCGTGCGGCTAATGCCTCCCTGAGGCCGGAATCATTCGACCAAGCAATCGCGTGGTATCAGCAGGCCATCGCGCGCGATCCAAATTTTGCGCTGGCCATGGCCCGCCTGGCCGAGGGTCGTTTGAGTCAACACTGGTTCGTGGAAACGTTCACCGAAGCGGAGCTCGCGGAAGTTGGAAAAACGGTGGACTATGCGCTAGCTCTGGCGCCAGACCTGGCCCAAGCGCACGTCGCGCACGGCCTTTTTTATTACTACGGCTATCGGCAGTACGAACAGGCATTGGCCGAGTTTGGGCGCGCGCTCCAGTTACAGCCTAACAACGCGCAGGCACTTGAATATTCTGGTTATGTCTATCGCCGGCAGGGGCAATGGCTACGTTGTTTGGATACGCTCAAGAAGTCTCTCGAACAGGACCCACGCAATGCCGACGTAGCCGGAAATCTTAGTCAGACTTATTGTATCTTGCGTATGTGGCAAGACGCGGAGCGCGTCGGCAAATATGCACTAAATATCGATCCGTCCGATGTGATCGGTATGCGCGCCTTGCTCCTGGCGATTCTCAACGGGAGCGGCGACATCAAAAAAGCGCAAGGCGTGCTGGCGAGTTTTCCGTCCACCAACGATCTAATCTCGTCGTCCGCTTCCGGCATCGTTGCGAGCGTGACCGGTGACCGCGCGTATACCTTTGTTATTGCACGCAATTTCGAAGCAGCCCTGAAGGTTAGGGAGATCCGTGCCGATACCGCCGCGGATCAACGCAGACAACTCTCCGCGAGAGCTACTATTCGCGCTCTGGCCGGCGATTTCACCGGCGGACACGCCGACGCAGAAAAAGCGAGACAACTGCTCGAGGAAAGATTACGCGAGCGCCCGAACGAGCGCGTTTCAATGAGAGAATTAATCTGGGTCTACCTCGCGCTCAAACGTGATGCCGACGCTCTCAAACTAGCGCGGCAGGCTGCGGATTTGCTACCGCCGGAGAGAGATGCGCTCCTTGGTAATTCCAATCTGGCCGGCCTTGCCGAAGTCGAAGCTCGCACCGGAGCCGCGTCAGACGCCATCGCAATTCTTCGCCGGCTACTTACCATTCCAGCTGGCGAGACCGTTTCCATTGCGCGC
>QHXH01000769.1 GCA_003222855.1 Acidobacteriota bacterium | reverse complement strand
AACTCTATATTTTTGTCGTGACGCGCGACGCTGGACCATCGATTCGCACAGTCGCGATCAAACGCGCGGATTTGGTCAAGCTGGTGATGCAGTATCGCGAAGCCTTGAGCAGCGCAACTGAACAGAGCGTGCTCGATCGTTCGGCGCGCGGCGTGCTCTGGAAAGACGACGGCAAACCGGATTTCAAGAGCGATATCGCGCCGATCAAGGATGCGACGATCAGTCTTTACAACGCTCTGATCGCACCGGTGCAAGCCGAAGTAGATACCGCGGACACTCTGCTCATCGTTCCCGCCGGTGAGCTTTATTACCTGCCGATACATGCGCTCGGTCGGGCGACCCCGGACGGCTCACTCAGTTTCCTGATCGAACAAAAGCGGTTTGCTTATCTTGCTTCTGCCGATCTGCTGAATGCAATCGCGTCAGTGAGGATTGTCGCGAACAATCACGGCACGACGCATCCTTTGCTCGCGCTGGGCAATCCCGATGGCAGTCTGCCCGCCGCCAGCGAAGAAGTTTCCACTCTCGGCCGGCTATTCATCAACGCGAACATCATCACCCATGGCATGATCAACAGCCTGGAACCGAAAGAGAGTTACTTGCTGCTCGCCGGCGATCCAGGCCGTCTTTCAGTCAAGGACATTGTCGAAGACAACTTCAAACTTTCCTTCAATGGAACGCGGATAGTGACACTCTCCGCCTGCGAGACAAACATCGGCGGCTTTGACCCGAGCGCGGTTTACAGCAGTCTTTCACGCGCGTTCACAAAAGCCGGCGCGCCCACGGTCGTCGCGTCTCTTTGGAGTGTTAACGACACTTCGACGAAGGAAACCATGACGAATTTCTACAAAGAGATCGTGGCAGGTCAATCAAAAGCCGAGGCGATGCGCCGCGCCCAGCTCGCGGTCATGCACGATCAGCGCTTTGCCCATCCTTATTACTGGGCGCCGTTTATTGTGCTGGGTGATTGGAAGTAGTTGCGGGCCGAAGGTCGATCTAATTTGTTTTCGCCAGCACTACCGGCCTCTTCTTCCGTGTGAAATCAAACAGGGAAGGTTGCTGGTTCGACCCTTTCTTGAGAGAACTGTTACTGCCGTCTCTTGAGAAGATGATCAACTTTGTACGATCGCCCTGGCCCACGCCGATGCTTTTCAGTTCGCTCAGCGCCAGCGTTCGATACTTTTGCTCAATCTCGCCGTACAATTTCGGCACCCGGACCATGCCGTACTCCAACCATTCAGCGAGGGTGATGACCTTGTCGCGCGGTTTGAAGTCCGCTTCGCCGGCGTCAATGCCGTCATGAGTCAACGCATAAGTAAGCAATCCCTGTTGGGTGAAATCTGTCTCCAGCGCCACGTCGTCGCTTTGCGTGGAAGTGAGAATGCGGATGCCTTTGTCGTAGGAGAGTTGGCCCAGGCCGCGGCTGCCCATCGGTCCCGGCTTGAACCCTTCGCCTTGCACCGAGGCTGCCGAGTGACAGGCATCAACGACCATCACCATCTCTCCCGCGTCGACGTCGCGCAGCCACAGGCTAAGTTCTTCGCTTGAAATACAGTGCTTGAGTAAATCGCTGGTGATCTCTCGCTTTGACCCAGGGCCGACATCGTAAGGGACAAAATAGAAGTTGCCCTGATTATCAGCGTAACCATGACTGGAAAACGAGATGATAACCAGATCATCGGGATTGGCTGGCCGCAATTTGTCAGCGTTAGGAATCGTTTTCACT
>QHXH01000768.1 GCA_003222855.1 Acidobacteriota bacterium | reverse complement strand
GGACCTGATAGCGTGGCGACTCTTTGTCTTCTTCGCCTGTCTTGACGAACATCTCTTTCACGCTTGAAGTCGTATCTACCAGCCACAGCCCTTCTTTGTTTGAGGCGATGAGCCAATCACCCTTCTGGCTGAGGCGAACTACGTTGAATCTTTCTTTGTCACTCTCTTTTTTGTCAGCATCTTTTGCCGCGTCATCCTTCGGCTTATCCGATGATTCTTTCTTTTCCTTTTCGGCCTCCGGTTTCTTGCCGAGCAATTGACGTGCTTCTTTGTCTTCAATCGAGCCGAAGAAGACATTGCCGTCCTTCGAGTAGGCATACCGGCGGTTGTCTTTAGACCACACAACACTCAGTCCCTTGGTTGATTTGATGACGGTTCGTGCCTGGCCTCCCGTTGTCGGAAGCATCTGGAACTGATTTTCTTGGTTATATCTTCCTGATAAGTAATGAACGAGCCGTCCTGCGACAGCTCATAAGAGTTTAGTTTGATCTCAGGCAAAAGCTCGCGCGCCTGGCCGCTTCGGATGTCATAAGCGACGAGCGAGCGAAGCGCGGACATTCGCCGCAGGTCATCCCACGCGAGAAATGGTTCTTTGCTCGAATGAACCACGACGGGCCCGCCTGTCTCGTATTTGAATCGCTCTTGTACTTTCTTTTGCCATTCAACGTTGTGAAGGGCAAGTATCAATTGCGTGCCATCGGCTGACCACACTAGATCGCCATTGTCTGCGACCTGCTTCGATTGCGGAACGCTGACGTTGACGAATTTGTTTGCAGCCCTATCCCACAAGACCGGTTCGAATTGATCGCCCTTAAGTACGAGCAAAGCGAGCCGGCTTGCATCCGGCGACCACTTCAGGCCGCGCACCTGCCGCTTGTCCTGAAAGAGTTTCTGGGTTTTCGCCGTTTGAGTGTCAATAATCCAGACTTCTCCAAGCGAAGGGGCGATATATGTCGGGTCGCCGAATCGGCGGTTGTCTATTCCGATTCGATCATTGAGCGATGAGACAGTCACGGCAACCCATCGGCCATCGTCGCTGAGATCGGCGACACTGACGTTCACGGCGTTGAGCAGGTCATCTACGGTGAATGCAGATTGCGAGTTCGACGGTTGAGCGCTTGCCGTGCGAACGAGCAGCGTTATTATAGCCGCTGCGATTATCAAGGCCGCGCAGGAAATAATGTGACGTGTGTTTGGGTGACGCATGGCAAGAATCTCCGTCTGAAATTGGCTTAGCGAGGAGGTTAATCTACTCGGCGCCCGCGTTCGAGTCAACAGCTATGGCCGGCGATGCGTGTGCTTCTCAGTCGGTAGATTCTCGACTATAGTTACTGGCGCAACTACGAGCGGCCTCAAGGAGAAGCATCAAGCAATGAGATCACGGCTTAAAGCGGTGACGCAAACATAACACGTTAGCAAACGAACGACTTAGACTCTTATGAAGGCACGACTCATCTATCCGGATCCTCCTGACGCGGACTCTTTGAAGCATTGGCTCAACGGTAGCGATGCGCAACTCAGTCACGATTCCGATTGATGGTTGTCGTTGTCCCTTCAGCTCTAGAACCGATGTGCTAAAATCAGTCGCGAGATTAAGCTTATGACTCCGAATGTTGAGCAAATTATCAGGTCGATTCAACAGCTTCCTGAGCCCGAACGCGAAAAGGTTCGGCAGTGGCTGGAAGATGAGCGGACCTCTGACGAGACGGGAGGAGACTGGCAAGCCAAAACCGGGCGTTCGGAAAAATCTCTGCGATGGCTGAACGACAACCGGCAGAAGTATCTGGGTCAGTGGGTAGCGCTGGACGCCGACCGTCTCATTGCCAGCGGACCAACTGCTCAGGAAGTTTATGCAAAAGCAAAGACCGAGGGAGTAAAGACTCCGTTCGTTGAGCTAGTCACGGAAGATGAACCTGCACCAATTACCGGAGGATGGCTTTCGTGAGCGAAACCGTCACCTTCGACAAAATCCATTTTTACAACACGCTCAAGTCCGGAATCAGTTTGACCGCAATTTTACGTCACTGGGAAGAGTCGGTTGAGTGAGTGTTGATAA
>QHXH01000131.1 GCA_003222855.1 Acidobacteriota bacterium | reverse complement strand
GGACTCATGATTAGCACCAGCTCATCCTTGAGCACCGGAAAAGATTCGAGGTCGCTATCAACCGGCTCGAAAGCCATCAAGCCGAAGTCGACATTCCCGTCCAGCACTTTGCGTGGTAATTGATCCGATGAATGGCCAAAGATTTCGACCCTCACGTCCGGATAGCACTTTCGGTAATCGAGAATTATTTGCGGCAGAAGATAATGCGAAGTGCTCTCGTTAGCTCCGATACGCACGCGCCCCCGCTTTAGCGACTTCAACTCGGCGACGCCCTGCAGTGCCTGGTCACGCAGCGAAAGGATTCGCCCGGCAAAATCGTAAATTAACTCGCCTACTTCCGTAAGCGCGGGCGCTTTCTGCGATCGCTCAAGGAGCGGCGCGCCAATCTCCTCTTCCAGCCGGCGGACGGCGATGCTCACGGCTGGCTGGGTGCGATAAACGCGCTCAGCAGCTTTCGAAAAGCTTCCTTCCTCAACGACGGTGCGAAAGAATTCGAGCTGACTCAGTTCCATGTCTTAAAAGATGATCGGCAGCTGATCCTAACACATAGCGCGGGCCAGGAAACGAACTTTGCGAGTGGTCTGCTGCCATTTATATGGATCAAAAAATTTTTTATTGGGCAACAGGGCGGGAAGAATGTAGAGTGCACTCAGTGCTGACAGTAATCATTAACCGGTGAGCTTCAGCCTTGTCGCGTAGTGACGACAGGCTGAAAGCCCATCGAATCAAAGGCCATCAACGAAACGTTGGTGGCTTTGTTTTTCGGATCTAAAGGTACAGCATGAGCGCTCGACCTGCCCTTTCCAGGTATCCGGATTCGCTTTCGCCCCCATGCGCGCAGCCATCGCCGCGCGGGGCCGAGATTCTGATCAATGCGCTCGTGCACGAAGGTGTCGATTCGATCTTCGGTTATCCAGGCGGCGCCGTGCTGCACATCTATGATGAGTTGTGGCGCGCACGCGATCGCATCACTCATTACCTGGTACGTCACGAGCAGGGCGCGGTCCACATGGCCGAAGGATATGCGCGGGCTTCGGGGCGCGTCGGTGTGGCGCTGGTCACGTCCGGGCCCGGCGCCACCAACGCGATCACCGGCATCGCCAACGCGTATATGGATTCGACGCCGATTGTGGTGATCACCGGCCAGGTTCCATTGCGCTTGATCGGCACCGATGCTTTTCAGGAAGTTGACACCGTTGGCATCACTCGGCCCTGCGTTAAGCACAACTATCTGGTGCGGGATGTTTGCGATCTGGCGGCCGTGGTCCATGAGGCTTTTCACCTGGCCCGGACGGGAAGACCTGGCCCCGTCGTAATCGATATCCCGAAGGACGTATCAGCGGCCCAAGCTTCTTATTCGAGACTCGATCACATTCGATTTCCAATCAGCGAGCGCATTTCGTACCTGGACAGGCGCGCGCTCAGTTGTGCTGCTTCGCAGATTCTGAAGGCCGAACGTCCGGTCATGTACGTGGGCGGAGGCATCGTCAACTCCGGCGCCTCCGAAGAACTTAGGGCCCTGGCTGAACACCTGCAGCTTCCCGTCACGCCTACGCTGATGGGGTTGGGCGGATTTCCTTCGGCACACAGTCTTTCGCTGGGCATGCTCGGCATGCACGGCACTTACACCGCGAATATGGCGGTGGCCGAAAGCGATCTGCTGATCGCGGTCGGCGTGCGCTTTGATGATCGGGTGACGGGAAAGCTGGCCACGTTTGCGCCCCATGCGCGCGTGATTCACATCGACATTGATCCGGCTAACGTAGGCAAGAATCGGTTGCCGGACCTTTCGTTGATCGCGGACGCGCGTCAGGCGCTAAAAGCTTTACGAGAGGAAATCTCTTTTCGCGATTACGCGGAGATTGTTCGCAGCATTACGCAAAGATCTAAATGGTGGGATCAGTTGCGTCATTGGCAGCGCGAACAGCCACTGCGGTTTTCGGGGTCTCGCGATCGGATCAAGCCACAACATGTCATTCGCGAATTGCATCGGTTGACCAGCGGTGAAGCAATCATCGCGTCCGATGTCGGGCAGCACCAGATGTGGGCCGCGCAGTTTTATCCGTTCAAGCACGAGCGCCAATGGATCACCAGTGGTGGTCTGGGCGCCATGGGCTTCGGTGTTCCGGCCGCCATCGGAGCGCAATTGGCCTTTCGAGATCGCCTGGTCATCGCCGTCGTCGGTGATGGCGGTTTTCAGATGACCAATCAGGAGTTAGCGACCGCCGTGCAATACGAGCTGCCGATAAAAGTTGTGATCATGAACAACGGTTATCTTGGCATGGTGCGACAGTGGCAGGAGATGTTCCATGAACGAACGTATTCGGAGGTGGATCTGTCAGTTGCACCTGACTTCGTGAAATTAGCGGATGCCTACGGAGCCTTCGCGCGTCGGGCTTCACGGCCTGAAGAATTGACCGCAGTGTTGCAAGCCGGCCTCGAGCATGATGGCGTTTCGGTAATCGACGTTGTGGTCGAGAAAGAAGAGAACGTCTTTCCGATTGTGCCCGCGGGCGCCAACTCGCGCGACATGATTTTTCAGAGCGAGGGAGTTTGAGGATTGCCAATAGGTCTTCGTTGATCGAGTCGATGCCGGCATAGCAGACCGGGCAACGAGCAAAGTCAAAACAGACAGTTCCGGAAATCGGCAATCGCAAATCAACAATGCGTCACACGCTCTCCATCGTAGTCAGTGATCGGCCGGGCGAGCTTTCGCGGATCGTCGGGTTGTTCAGCGCGCGGGGTTTCAACATCGAAACAATCTCGGCGGGCGCAACGCTCGACCCACAGTGGGCGCGGGTGACGATTGTTACGCGCGGTGACGATCGCACCATAGATCAAATCTGCAAACAGTGCGCACGGCTGGCGCGTGTGCGTGACGTGCAGGATGTGACCACGCGACCGCACATTGAGCGCGAGATGGCTTTGATCACCGTCAATGCTGAGGCAGGCTTACCGCGGCAGGAGGTCTTGAATCTGGTTGGAATTTTTCGCGCAAAGGTCGTCGACGTTTCGCATTCGCAGATCGTCGTCGAAGCTTCGGGCAATAAAGAGAAAGTCGAAACTTTCATTGAAATGTTGAAGCCGATCGGAATTCACGAGATCACGCGCACCGGGCGGATTGCGATCGGCCGATTATCAAATCTGGAAGCTGAAGAAGATGAGACCGATGGGAATCATGAGACCAATGAGACCTATGAGTCCCATCAGTCCTATTCGTCCCGTTCGCCCAATTGAAAAGGATTCAAGACATGAAGATCTACTACGACAAAGACGCCAACCCTGCCGCGCTGCGCGAGAAAAAGGTCGCGGTCATCGGCTATGGAAGCCAGGGTTTCGCGCAATCGAACAATCTGCGCGACGCTGGCTGCAACGTTACGGTCGGCTTGCGCCCGGACAGCGGCTCTTTCGCAAAGGCCGAAGCTGCCGGCTTGCGGGTTCGACCGGTCGCGCAGGCTGCGGCGGAAGCGGACATTGTGATGATGCTGGTACCAGATGAGTTCGCGCCCGATATTTACGCGCGCGAGATTGCCGAGTCGATGACTCCGGGAAAATATATTGCGTTCTCTCACGGCTTTTCGATCCATTACGGATTTATCAGGCCGCCGGACGACGTGAATGTTTTTATGGTTGCACCGAAGGGACCGGGACATCTGGTACGGCGCGAATATCAGCGCGGCGCCGGCGTGCCGTGTCTGCTCGCGGTGCATCAGGATCCGAATGGCGAAACAAGAGAGATTGCGCTGGCTTACGCTTCCGCCATTGGCGGTGGGCGCGCGGGAATTATCGAAACAAATTTTCGCGAAGAGACTGAGACCGATTTGTTCGGCGAGCAGGCAGTGTTGTGCGGCGGTTTGACCTCGCTAATCAAAGCCGGTTTTGAGACGTTGGTCGAAGCCGGCTATGCGCCAGAGATGGCTTACTTCGAATGCCTGCATGAAATGAAATTAATCGTCGATCTGATGTACGAAGGCGGGATTTCTGAGATGCGTTATTCAGTTTCGAACACCGCCCAGTATGGCGACATGACGCGTGGACCAATGGTGATCAATGACGAAACAAAGCGCCGCATGAAGAATCTGCTTGCCGAAGTTCAATCCGGCGCCTTCGCTAATGAATGGATGAAAGAAAATGGCAACGGCCGTGCGCGATTTCTCGAACTTGACGAGCAAACTCGCGAACATCAAATCGAGCGCGTCGGCGCACAACTCCGTGGAATGATGCCGTGGCTGGCGGAAGGCCGACTTGTGGATAAAGCAAAGAATTAGAAGTCCACAAAGGCTGCCACAGAGGCACCGAGACTCAGAGAAATGGAAATGAGGTTAACGAGAGGGTTCTTGATCTTTCCGTTTCTTCTTTTTCTCTCATTGCTTGTTCTCTGTGCCTCTGTGGCGAAATGTGGCGAAATGAAAGGACGAACAGACAATGGGCGTCTTCGATTGGGATTCGATAACCGGTGAAAAAGTCACTGGGATCGCGCATTCATCCGAAGCGCTCGAAGACACCGTGGCGCTGGACATCTGCGCCCCGGGGACGTGGCGATTGGCTCACGGGAGCTGATCGATCTTTCCACGCCGATCCAGACCAATTTCCTTGGGGAGTGTGAGCAGATGCACAACGCGAGAAGCCGAACCATAACGGCGGGAGTCGAACGCACGCCGAATCGCGCCATGCTGCGCGCGGTTGGCTTTGGCGATGCTGATTTTGATAAGCCAATTGTCGCGGTCGCAAATGGCTACAGCACCCTCACGCCGTGCAACATGGGTCTGAACATTCTTACCGAGCGCGCTGTCACTTCATTGAAGAACGCGGGCACAATGCCCCAGGTCTTTGGAACGATCACGGTCAGCGACGGCATCTCAATGGGCACCGAAGGCATGAAGTACAGCCTCGTCTCACGCGAAGTGATTGCTGATTCGATCGAGACGGTCTGCCAGGCGCAGAGCGTTGACGGATTACTCGCGATCGGTGGCTGTGACAAGAACATGCCCGGCGCAATGATGGCCATCGCGCGGCTTAACCTTCCCTCGATCTTTGTCTATGGCGGCACAATCAAGGCGGGCCATTACAACGCGCAAGACCTCACCATAGTGAGTGCTTTTGAAGCGGTCGGACAGTACTGCGCTCAACGCCTGAACGAAAAAGAACTGCTGGAAGTTGAGCGACGCGCATGTCCCGGCGCTGGTTCCTGCGGTGGGATGTTCACTGCTAACACAATGTCTTCAGCCATCGAAGCGCTGGGTTTGAGTCTGCCTTTCTCTTCCACGATGGCGGCTGAAGATGACGAGAAAGCTGAGAGCGCAGCGCGTTCCGGAGAAGTTCTGGCCGCAGCAATTCGCCGTCAGATTCTGCCGCGACACATTCTCACGAGAAAAGCTTTTGAAAACGCGATTGCCGTGGTCATGGCTGTTGGCGGCTCGACGAACGCGGTGCTGCATCTATTGGCGATAGCCCACGCTGCCGATGTACCGTTGGCGCTGGACGATTTCGAAGACCTTCGCGCGCGCGTTCCCGTGCTTTGCGATTTGAAACCTTCGGGACGTTACGTGACGACGGACCTGCATCTGGCCGGCGGAGTTCCGCAGGTGATGAAGATGCTCCTGGCTCATGACAGACTTCACGGCAACGCCCTCACAATTAGCGGTCAAACCCTGGCAGAAGTTCTGAAAGACATTCCCAGTGAACCGCGGGCCGATCAGGATGTGATCCGTAGTTGGGCCAATCCGATTTATCCCCAGGGCCATCTTGCGATCCTGAGGGGTAATCTCGCAACGGAAGGAGCGGTGGCAAAAATCACCGGCGTGAAGAATCACCGCATCACCGGCCCGGCGCGCGTCTTCGATTCTGAAGAAACTTGTTTGCAAGCGATCCTTTCAGGAGCAATCAAACGCGGCGACGTGATCGTTATTCGCTATGAAGGACCGAAGGGCGGCCCGGGAATGCGCGAGATGCTGGCTCCTACTTCCGCGATCATCGGCGCCGGACTCGGTGACTCGGTTGGCCTAATCACTGATGGACGATTTTCTGGTGGCACTTACGGCATGGTCGTGGGACATGTCGCGCCTGAGGCCGCGGTTGGCGGAGCCGTCGCGCTAATCGACGAAGGTGACTAGACAGAGAATTGGCGGCCCGGCGGGCGGAGTGGCGCCCGCCTGCGCCGCGTTACCGGCAGGGCGTATTGGCGAAATACGCGAGCCAGGTTTCCAGCAGTAGTCTCGGCGCGGTAACAGATCGGGCGTCAACAGAACCGGAACCCAAACAAGAAGCGGTCACGGTCTGAGCATTGACACGCTTATGAGGCCTTTCGTATATTTGCCTTCGCATCAGATAGAGTTGGTCAAGACAAATGCGCAACCGTCAAATTAATTATTTCGCCTTTACTTACCGCTTCCCTTTTGGGGAAGCGGACTGGCGCCGCGCGTTTGAAGGAGCGAAGAGCAACTAAGGATTAAACGCAGCGAAAGATATCCAGCCAGCCGCGACCTCTTGAACGAGATTGCGGCTGGCTTTTTTAGCGGAGAAGTCACTTAATGAGCGTCGAAGACTGGCGAGCCGAAATTAACGCCCTTGATATTGAACTGCTGCGCCTGCTGAACCAGCGCGCGCGGTTGGCCCTCA
>QHXH01000130.1 GCA_003222855.1 Acidobacteriota bacterium | reverse complement strand
TCTAAACCCTTTGCGATGGCAAACATGGCGATAATCAGTTCCGCCGCATTACCAAAGGTTGCATTCAACAAGCTGCCGACGCCCGAGCCCAGATGCTTCGCTAAGTGCTCTGTCGATCGTCCCATCCAGGCAGCCAGTGGGATGATCGCCAGACAAGAGATGATGAAAAGAGCAGTCGGACTATGCAGCCGCGGGACAAAGCGTATGACGACCGCGATTGGCACGAACACTAGCAGCCAATCGAGTGACGGCCTAATCAATGAGCGAGAACCAACGATAACGAAAGAGCTTTGGCGGCGACGAGAGGGTTGCTGGTTAGATGGCGGATTTGGCACAGCCCTTATGTATCACAGGTTGGCCCAATCGAAACACTCGCATCTGGCTGAGAAAGATTCAAAGAGAGTCTCGTTAATCTCATGCTTCGGCATCTCGCCGCCAAACGGCTCCTTATAGAGCCATGGAGTCTCGGCAAACCGCGATAGAACGATCCACGAAATCACACGAACTCAATCGAGCTACTTCTTCGTGCTGGTTTTCGTATGAGTTCGTGAATTCGTGTTGATTTTTTCACCGTTGGGCCGGGCGATAGAAACGTCTGGTGCTGCCCACAAAAACTGGCGCTTACACTGATGAGTCCGCTGCTTAAGGAGAAAGACACCCGGACCTGCTAGAGCGGCAATCTCAAACGCGCCTCGCAGCCACTTGCATCGTCACGATTCTCGAGCGTGAGGGTTCCGCCATGTGCTTCAGCAATCTGGCGAGAGAGGACCAGTCCGATGCCCGAACCCGAGGTTTTGGTCGTAAAGAAAGGCACGAAGAGATTGGCGGTGTTGGCGAGCCCGAGTCCCTCATCTTTCACGCACACAACCACCTGACCGTTTTGACGGGTCCACCCGACTTCGACCGCGCCCTTGGTTTCCAGTGACGCGTCGACTGCATTACGAATCAGATTGATTAGCAACTGCTCTAACTGAACGCTGTCCGCACCAACCACAATTTCCGGACCGGCGAGCACCTTAACGGGCAAACGCATTTCCAGCGCGGCGACGCGTTCGACCAGTTCGCCAATGTTGAGAGGCTGAAAACGCGGCTGTGGCAGGCGCGCCAGTTTTGAATACGACTCAATAAATCGGGCCAGCGAATCAGCGCGCGAGGAAATCACTTCGAGACCGCGATGCATGTCTTCCCGCCAATCGGGCGGCCGCGGCTCACGCTGGACTAAATCAGCGAGACTGCCGGCAACTGATTTGATCGGCGCCAGCGAATTGTTCAGCTCATGACCAAGCACGCGCAGCAGACGCTGCCAGGCCGAACGCTCTTCTTCGCGGAGCGTCTGACTCAAATCCGTCAGCACCAGCAATTGATGCTGCATGCCCCCTTCACGAAACGTGCCGCGACGAATTTCCCAACGGCCCACGCCTCCGGGAAAAACCATCTGCATTGTATAAGGGCCTGGATCGTTATGACCGTCCAAACAAGCGGCGAGGCCAAGCTCTTCGCTGGTCCGGCCCAATATCCGGATCGCCGGCTGGGCCAGTAGTTTTTCGCCGGCCCGGTTTACTAAGCGCAATTGGCGGGCGCGATCAAAAGCAAAAACCGCGACATCAATCTCCGACATAACCGTACGCAACAAAGCCGTGGCTTCCAGCGCTCCGAGTCGCTGCCCGCGAAGCGTCGCGCCCAGATCGTTCACTTCGAGCATCACTTCGCCCAGAGCGTCGCCGCTGGCCGCACGCCGTCCGCGAATTGAATAATCCCCTTCTCTAATAGCGGCCAGAATATTCGAAAGCGTTTGCAGCGGCCTGATTACGCGATGCTTGAGGTTTGCAGAGATAGCCAACCAAAAGAAGACGAGGAGCAGATCGACGGTCCATTGGACGCGGCCGGAGTATCCATCCAGCCACAAGAGCAAAGCACACAAAGCGACGCCGGGAAATCCTGCGGCGAGCGCCAATGCGGTAACTCTGCCTTCGAATTTAAGATGACTGCCGCGCAGTGCCGGGTCGAGGTGAGAAAATGTCGAGTCCTTCGGTGGCTTCAGTGGAGTGCTCACCGGTTTATGATAACCCATACTTCTGCAGGCGCCGGTAGAGGGCGCTGCGACTGAGGCCGAGTGCTTCAGCGGCGCGATTGGCGTTCCCTTCGAATCGAGCCAGCGCCTTCTTGATCAATAAACATTCGGCGTCTTCAAGGCTCATCTCTTCGAGGCGCGCGGAGACCTGGGCCGCTGGTGTGTTTTGTAATGCAAGATCCATTGCCGTAACTGTGTTGGTCGAACTCATCAATACCGCGCGCTCTATTATGTGGTCCAATTCGCGAACGTTGCCGGGCCATGAATGCTGGCGCAGGGCTTCGATCGCCTGGGCCGTAAACTCCATTCTGCCGCGACGGTATCGCTCGCTGTGCTGCCGCAGGAAATGATCGGCCAGAGGTGCAATGTCTTCGCGCCTTTCGCGCAAAGCGGGCAAATGAATCTCGACAGTGTTGAGCCGAAACATCAGGTCCTGCCGAAATTTTCCTTCGGCCACGTCGTTCTTCAGGTCTGCATTCGTCGCCGACAACACGCGCACGCTCACTCTCCGAGTCTTCGAAGAGCCGACTCGCTCAAACTCACCTGTCTCGAGCACGCGCAGAAGCTTTGCCTGTAGATTGAGCGGCACGTTGGAAATCTCATCCAGAAACAAAGTGCCTCCGTCCGCCAATTCAAACCGTCCCACGCGATCAGTCTTGGCATCAGTAAATGCGCCGCGCACGTGGCCGAATAACTCGCTTTCAAACAGGCTCTCAGCCAACGCGCCGGCATTGACCGAAACCAGAGGCTTTCCCGATCGGCTGGAAACCGCATGCAGAGAACGCGCGATGACTTCCTTGCCGGTGCCGTTTTCGCCAGTGATTAAAACGTTGGCGTCAGCCGGGCCAATTCGTTGCACTACATTCAAGACAGATTTCATTGACGGCGATTCCGCCACAATCTGTGGAAGCCTTGCCGACGCACCGTCATCTCGCAGCGTGAGATTTTCAGCTTCGAGCCGTTGACCGCGTCTGAGCGCCTGTGCCAATTCCAACTGAGTGCGCATTATGGTAAGCAGGCGCGCGTTGTCCCAGGGTTTTTGAATAAAGTCGCGCGCGCCCCGGCGCATGGCTTCCACAGCAACATTGACGCTGCCCCAGGCGGTCATGACAATCACGGGCAGCGTGGCATCGATAGCGTGAATTCTGGGAAGCAAATCCAAACCTTCGTTGCCAGAGGTGGTGTCGCGCGCGTAGTTTAGATCCATAAGGACAAGGTCCAGATCCTGTGACTCGACGATCTTCAGCACTCCGGCGGGTGAGGAGGCAGTTACGATGTCGTAGTGTTCTCCTTTGAGCAACAGGCGTAATGCGGCGAGCACGTCAACCTGATCGTCGGCTATCAGAATTTTTGGCATCGTAACGGCGAGTATCCCCGTGACTGAGCTTTGGACAAAAAGTCGTTCGGACACTGAAGACTATCGAATTCTTTCGGGCCAATGCGATCTCATTCACACCTGGCTTTAGGAGTCTGTCGGATTAAAGCCGCAGAGCGGCGAAATGTTTATAGCTAACGGTAACATACAATCCCTACTGCATCCGACTTGAGCGAAATGCGAGCATTTCGCTCAAGTCGGAAGAGCTGAAATCAAAAGAGCACTTCTGTCTATAAACGTTTCGTGCCTAACGGCACTTTGTCCGACAGACTCCTAAAGCCGGGTGAGAATGACATGTATCTATCAGCCAATGAACAACTGACAACTGAATACTGACAGTCTTAAAACTTCTTCGTTCGTTCGTATGCATTGTCTGACGATAGTTCAATCGTCTGCGGCTTCCGGGAAATGGTGAGCGGCACGCGCCATTCCATCGATTCACCGTTGGTCAAAGCGGAAGTTGCGTGCATCCACCAGTCGCCTTCGCTCACCCGCGCGACGGCCTGACCGCTCGCGTCGATGCGAACCTTGATTGGTTCGACGTTCTGTAATCGCCGCGCGAGAAAATCTTCGAGACTCTTACCCGGGCGAGCATTCATCAAATACTCGCGCTCGGTGGCTGAAAAGTCGATGGGATAAAGATTGATCCTGGTTTCGCCCGCAGAAACGGCCGCACGAAAGATTATCGTCAGATCCTGTTGGGCGCCGCTTCGCAGCGCTTCACCGGGCGCGCCATAGGCTGGCGGCAGCGTGCGATAGATGCGCCATCCCGCCCAAACCAGAGTGCCGAGCAAAGCGATCGCCAGGATGACCTGGAGCACTCGAATCGCTGGAGTGTCTTTCGGCACGCGATTACTTTCTAAACCGGCGGACATAGTTGACCAGCTCATCGATTTGACTGTCCGAGAGTTTCTTCTTGAACGCCGGCATCTTGCCTTTGCCGTTGCTGATGGAGTTATAGATGCGTTCGTCAGAAACGCTGTCCTGCCATTCCGCGCTCGTTAAATCGCGGGCGTGCTCGTGTTTTCCGTGGAGCGATCTGGCGCGCCCGTCTTTGCCGTGGCAGCTCGCGCATTTGCTGTTGAAAACAGAGGACGCTTCAAACGCTTTGGCTGAAGACGCACTTACATTGCGTGACTTCGCACCGCCAATAATCAAAACAGCCCCCGAAATTCCCAGGACCGCGACTGACATAATCAAATGCTTGAATCCCTGCTTCACGTGGTCCACCTCCGCGGATTTTTCCGAATGCCGCTCGAACTCTTATATCGAACTTTTATATCGCAATCGCGATTGTTTGTCTTGCCAATAGGTGTCGAAAGCCGCGCGACCCGTTATAATCTAAAAAGTAATGACGGAAATTTTTGACGATAAGTTACGCGAGGAGTGCGGCGTCTTTGGGATCTATGGACACCCGGAAGCCGCGCGCATGACCTATCTCGGCCTTTATGCGTTGCAGCATCGCGGACAGGAATCGTGCGGCATCGTTGCTTCCAACAGCGAGCAACTGCTTTCCGAACGAGACATGGGTTACGTCTCGGAGGTTTTTCATCAGGCGAGACTCGATCGGCTGCCCGGACCCGCCTCAATCGGTCATGTTCGTTATTCCACCGCCGGTGAAGTTTCGATTCGCGAGTGCCAGCCGTTCGTCGTCACCTGCCAGCACGGCCAAATCGCGGTCTGCCATAACGGTAATCTTCCTTTTGCGCGCGAAGAGCGAAAGCGTTTGGAGAAAGAAGGCGCGATCTTTTCATCGACATCTGACACGGAAGTCGTACTGCATGGCGTGGCGCGTTCACGCGCCGCGAGTGTTGCCGAAGCGATTCCCGAAGTGCTGCGCGAAACAGAAGGCGCATTCTCGATGTTGTTTCTCACGCCGCGTGAGTTGATCGCGATTCGCGACCCGCGCGGATTTCGTCCACTGGCGCTGGGACGTTTGGGCGACGCGTGGGTGGTCGCGTCTGAGACGTGCGCCTTTGATTTGATCGACGCCAAGTACATCCGCGATATCGAGCCGGGCGAAATGGTTGTGATCAACGAAGATGGTCTGCGTTCCTCGCACCCGCTGACCGCGCAGAAGCATTCAATGTGCATCTTCGAACATGTTTACTTCGCGCGGCCTGATTCGATGATCTTTGGACAGTCAGTAAATCGATCGCGGCACAAGATGGGCCAGCAGTTGGCCATCGAACAGCCGGCCGGCGCTGATGTCGTCGTGCCCGTGCCGGATTCCGGCGTGCCCGCAGCCATCGGTTATTCGGCGGAGAGTGGTTTGCCGTTTCGTTTCGGACTGGTGCGCAATCATTATGTAGGCCGCACATTCATCGAACCGCGCCAATCGATTCGCAGCTTTGGG
>QHXH01000129.1 GCA_003222855.1 Acidobacteriota bacterium | reverse complement strand
TCGAATCCGAATCAGACGTGTTATCCATTGCTGTGGGCCAGAAAAGATAACCGGAGAACCCTCTCTGCTTAGTCGCTACCGTTTCCCTTTTTCGTTAGGCTTTTTAATGACGGCGAGTTCTTCCAAATCCAGGTTCCGTGAAGTTGTAATTTCAACGTCGAGAACTCTACGAATCAGATCGAGCGCCTGCGTCTTGCGTCCGGGACTTTGGGAGGCGACACAATCTGACGGAATAATGAGATCGTAGTCTCTCATGTGCGCGTCAACAGCCGTGAATAGAACGCAGTTATCCGCTGTAAGTCCGCATAAAATCAAAGTTCTCGCTTCCAGGTATCGAAGCAGCAGTTCAAGCGCCGTCGAATAGAACCCCGAATTTTTCGGTTTCAAAACGAAGTAATCGTCGGGCTCAGGCAACAGTCGCTCGACTATAGACCGGCCCCGTGACTCTTTGTTGACGCAATGTTCGACGAGTTTCCGAAAATCGGATTGCCATTTACCGAAGTTGTCATTCAGATAGATAACTGGAATTCCAGCGGCCTTACCTCGTCGCTTAAGTGCAGCGATATTCTTCGCAATTTTGTTCGCAGCTCGGGCGAGTTTTTCGCCGCCCTCGAATTCAAAGTCGTTAATCACATCAATCAGGAGCAAAGCGGCCTTCGATCTGTGTTCTGCGATGCCCTGTGCGTCTTTCTTTTTTCTTGACATTAAAAGTCGCAGCGCGCCCATGTCTATCGAGTGAGCGGAGCGTGTTAGTTAACTGACGGAGTCCCACCGGACACTCGATTGAGCCAATTAATCACGAGAGGCAACTGATTTTTCAAAGAAGGGCCGTTCGTGACGATTCTCGTCCGGCTCAGTCAATAGCCTCATCTTGAACTCTCAGTTTGCTGACCATATCTCGGACGCCACGAACCTCCCGAAGAGCCGCCAGCAGATCGGGTAAATCGTTAGCCGACGCTTCTCCACCCACTGTAACGATCCCGTTGTTAGCGATTATTTCAATGGCACTATGATCACCCGAAACTCTCCCCATCGCTGACGATTCGATTTCAGCCATGACACCTTGCGCGCGATTGCGCAAATCGCGTGAGGTCTTCCCTGCAAGTTCCTCGGCTTCATTAGTCGCATGTTCGATCTTGTCCCGGATAAGTGCGCGCCTTCGCCGGCCCCGATCAGGATCGAGCAAGTACATTAAACCAGCGCCAATTCCCACTCCGGTGAGTAACAAAAACAATTTTCTCGTCACTTGCCTCTTTCCGTTTTCGCCGCAGTGTTGCTTGCCGGTCGATGGCCGACGTCGCGGCTTTGTGGCTTATTACTGCCACAAGATTTGAGGCTCAACTTGAAGATCGATGCTTCCGTCAGAGCCGGTTGTTGCACGTCGTCAAATCTGACCGAGAAGTACGAGAATCAACACGATTACAAGAATCAATCCCAACCCGCCACTTGGACCGTATCCCCAGCGTCGGCTATACGGCCAAGCCGGAACCGCGCCTATTACCAAAAGGATCAATAAGATCAATAGAACTAATCCCATGACTCGCTCTCCTTTCCTCGTAACCACCGTCAAGTCAAAACATCAAAAGCTGCGAAAGCTTTTTCGTCCCCACCTGCATCATCTATCCCGCGGTCGTCTCACCGCCGAGTAACGTCAGAACCTCCCCGGTCACATAGCTGGAATCTGCCTCCGAGGCGAAGTAGACATACGCCGGCGCGATCTCCTCTGGCTGAGCCGGCCGTTCCATCGGCGTGTCCGCGCCAAACTCCGCTACATCTTCAGGTTCCTGGTCGGACGGATTTAGTGGCGTCCAAACCGGACCAGGCGCAACGCAATTAACTCGTATGCCCCGCTCAACCAAGTTCTGGGCGAGCGACTTGGTAAAAGCGTGAATCGCGCCTTTCGTAGTCGCGTAATCAAGTAAGTCTTTGCTTCCTTCTAAGCCCGTAATCGAACCGGTGTTAATAATCGCGCTACCTTCGTGCAGATAAGGCAAGGCAGCCTTCGCCATGTGAAAGTAGCCGTAGATATTCGTCTTGAACGTATGGTCCCACTGCGCTTCAGTTACGTCTTCTAGTTTCTTCTGATGTTGTTGAAAGGCCGCGTTGTTTACGAGAATGTCCAGCTTCCCAAATTCCTTGGCTGTTCGTCTTACAGCGCGACGACAAACCTCCGGCTTGCGAACATCGGCTTCGATCAAAAGCGCTTTGTGACCTTCTGCTTCGATCGCCGCTTGTGTTTCTTTAGCGTCGCTTTTCTCTTGGCGGAGGTGGGTGATCGCGACATCTGCGCCTTCTCGCGCGAATAGCACAGCAACTGCGCGGCCGATGCCGGAGTCTCCGCCAGTGATCAGCGCAGCCTTGCCGTTGAGTTTGTCAGCGCCTTTGTAAAGCGGAGCTTCGTATCGGGGCCTTGGATCAACTTTGGATTCGATGCCAGGTTTATCCTGATGCTGTTCGGGCATTGGCGACTTGGGTTCTTTCACTCTTCCGTCAGGATTGACTGAGTGACCTGTCGCCGATCTCTTCCTTGCCCGCACAGATCGTTTAGTGCGCGAACTGGTTTTTCGCTTCTTTGCGCGCGACTTTGTTTTACCCTGTGTAGCCATGCCCTACTCCGGCCAGCTTACCCGGCCGCGCCGACAACTTACGCGGACGTTTCTTGATTAGACTCCATTCGAGCTACTTCTTCTTCGATGAGGCTTTTTTGCGCGGCACTTTGGCGCCGGCCTTCCGAGCCTGTGACAAACCAATCGCGATGGCCTGTTTCTTACTGGTTACTTTCTTGCCGGATCGGCCGCTCTTTAACGTTCCCTTTTTACGCTCGTGCATCGCCTTCTCAACTTTTTTACCTGCTTTCTTTCCATATTTCGCCATTACCGGTAATCCTCCTTCAAATTCACTTCCATTTCATTCGACGCGTGGCAGCGGTCAGCCCAATGATTTCGAGACTCGTGACTTGATGCTTTATGATCAATTGATCCTAATCAAGCCACTCTTGACACTAGACAGCTCGACGGCCGGTTATGAGTTGAATCACCAGAACGACAACCGCGACAACCAAGATCAGGTGGATCAGCCCGCCACCGAAGTGAGCCAGAAAGCCAAGCAGCCAGAGAATCAGAAGAATTACCAGGATTGTCCAAAGCATATGAACTCCTTTTTTTCAGGTGTCACTGAGTCTCAATAACAGCCATTTGCATTTGACTCTTCGACAGGTTACCTGATGGTGATTTGATTATCGATTGACTTTACTCCCCTTAGATTCCGCACTGCCCGTTCCACCTGAGCTTTCAAAGCCGCCGTTTTGACGGTGCCGGTGAGCGTGACTTTGCCGTTCACCACGGACGCCACGATGCCAAGCGACGAAAGATTCGGATCGTTGCTCAACTTTTTGTCGATTGCAGCTTGAATCGCCGAATCGTCGGGAACATTACCGGAGTTGGAGCCTCCCGGATTATTCACTATCACCGGAGCTTGCTGCGTGCCCGGCGCGGGCTGTTGAACTATGACCGGCGGCTGCTGCGCGGGTTGTTGCACAACCGTCGTTTGCGGCGGCGATTGAGCGACGTTGGCGTTGGTCGTGTCCTGTTGCTTATTCACGACGAAAAGAATAACGATCGCAGCGAGCGCAATAACTCCGATAACAATGGCGGCCAGCGCTCCGCCCGAGAGGCCGCTTCTGTCGGGATAAACCGCCTCGGAATGAACTACCTCACGTCTTGCGTTCGGCGTTTCAACCACTGTGCGCTTTGTTTCGGCCTGCTGTTCTTGATAAGCCATACCATTCCTCCTGTGCGCCGGGACAAACCGGCAGGTTGTAGACTCCACTGCCTATCGTGACGGAGTCGTTATATTGACATTGACATTTGTGCCCCGGTTAAAGATGCGTCCACGGAAAACGAACACACCGACCGCGATCACGATAATCAGAAAGATAACTAAGATCGCGACGATACCTACACTACTTCCACCACCGCCGTTGTCTGCCATATGTCTCCTTTCATGCCCGCGAGCGCGACGATGATCCCGCTTGTCGCCGCGCCCGCGCCGGCCAATGCAGCGACGATCGGTCCCGCAACCAGCGCCCCGAGCGGCGGAATCGTGACAATCGTGCCGACCGCTACGAGCGTTGCCGGGACCGCGCCCATAGTCCCGCCTAAGGCGCCGCGAATTCCCGCCACCACCACGATTTCTACTCCTTCATCTATTTCCTTACCGCCTTGCCGAGGTCTTCAATCTTCTCGCCAACCTTTCGCCGTGCCTTTCCGAATCCTTCCCGAACTTCACCTCGTGACCGCTCTGCCGAACCACGATCTTCCATGCTCGTGTCCTTCAGCGCGTGGCCGACTTTTTCCTTGAGGCCGCCCTTTGCTTGTTCCATTTTTCCTTTGACTTCATCTTTGTTTGGTAGACTCATGATTACTCCCTTCTCAAGACTGACTATTTGTTCCTGATCGGCGTTGACATTCAATCAGCTTGATCATTTGGGAATTACCGCATTTTTAACGTACACACATCACCTGACGTGTGTTTTCAACTAAGTCAAATTCTGCGTCAAGATGAACTGGCTTCACTTAATGAGCAAGATGAGCAAGCATGAGCAACCAATGGGCCGCGCTAGACTGACTTGGCCAATGATAGACAGGTCGAACGCAGCGCTACATCTCGGCGCGCGCGCGCTGAGCCCGAGCCGCGCCAATCGCTGTCTTGACATCCTTGACTTCTTCCGGCGGCGGCAGCACGGCTTTCATTCCCAAAGACTTGATCCAGAGTTCACGCGCCCAACCCGCAGTGTGGTACAGGTGCTCGTCCTCCTCGTCTTCAACTTCTTCGTGCGCAGCTTTGAGCGCTTTCGCTTTCTCACCTGTCGCTTTCTTCGCGGCTTCTCCAATCAGTTGCCAATTCAAGTGATCTTTGGTCTCGGCCAGCACAATGCATTCTGCAGCCACGACTTCCGCAGCCTCAGGCTCGCCAGATTCCAAAGCCATTTGCATCGCTTTGACCAGCGATTCTCCCGTGTGTCGCACCACTTTCCTTCCGGGCGTTTCTTTCTCCAGATCCAGATCGAAATGGGACAACACGTCCTGCACGATTTTTACGTGATTGCGAGTCTGATCCAAATACTTCTGCCACTCCTCTTTCAAGTCATCATTCACCACGCAACGGAGCGCAGTCGTATAGACTTCGACCCCGCCCAGTTCGGTCTCCAGCGCTTGGTATAAGAGTTCCTCGAGTTGCTTCTCTTTCATAGTCCTCCCGCCCAGGTCGTTGATTTGTATTCGTCTGGCGTCATCAATTCCAAGCAATCACAGGGCCAGTTTGTCTTTGGTAGCGAGCAGAGTTTCATCCGCCTTATTGACCACGGTTTCTGAGCAGATTGCTGACTTTGGCCGACAGAATTCTTGTATGTTTTCTATCTTCATCGTCGTACTGTTACGTGACATTTCAGTTCACTTTGGCTTCGTTAAAAACACTGTGAGCGCAGGTCGGCACGTCAATTGATAGCTGTGAGAATTGATAGCTGTGAGCATTGAAAACGATGGCAAGAAGGGAGCGAAGAAAGAAAATGCGTTTACCGAACCTTAAAAACCAAAGTGGAAAGATTGGCTACATCATTCTGTGGTTGCTGGGCGTGCCGGCAAGCATATTGTTGTTGATATTCCTCCTTCGTGGCTGCACCTAAAATCGTGGATGGCTCTGATAATCAATAAAGGCGATTGTTAGCGCTACCGCTACCAACTTGAGATCCTCCTCAGCGTCGAAACCTGGACATGCGACTAATTACCGTAAAGGGCCCCAAAGGAAGTGCCGAGAATATAGCGCGTATCGCATTTTCAGTTGGCATCGCGGAGATTAGCGTCTATCAAAAGCGCAGTTTGCGAGCTGGGAAAGCGGAGACCGCTAATGACATTATTGACATCGAGACGGCCACGCCAACTGCCAAGAGATTTATCGATGCGCTTCTCGCCGCGCCATTCTTCGACCAGGACGAATACGGGATTGCCGTTAGGCAACCGCGATCGATTATTTCATCCGAGAAATTGTCGAAGATCACTTGTCCGCTCGCAGAACCCGACATCGATATTTTGGAAGAGCTTTGGCAGTTCAGTCATGTCACTCTCGGATTCGTCGGACGCATTCTGATAGGAGCGGTTCTGTTAGCCTACGGAATGATTCAGTTTAAGTTGCTCTTCATGATTGCCGGATTGTTGTTTATCCCTCTCTTGCCGCCGATGCTCGCAGTAGGGTTCGGCACTTGGACACGTCAATTCAGATTGGCAATGCAAGGAATGTTCGCGTTCATCGTGGCAACCCTTCTTCTGATGTGTGGCGGCGTAGTGGTTGCGCTAATGACGAGTCCGCCATTGCTCTACAATGAATCGAATTCGCTGTTAACTGGTTTGCTTATTTCTCTCGCGGTTGGCATCGCTGCGGGGTTGGCCACTGCCGACGATGTTGGACGTCGCGAAATGATCGGGTTAGCGGCAACGGCACAGGTCGCAATTCTGCCGGTTTGGTTTGGAATCTGTTTTGTGTTCGGCTTTCCAGTCTTAGATGGAATGCCGGCATCACGCCGCGCTTTGGGTTTTGTTGTTAACGTTGTCTCGATTGTTATTGCTGCATTCGGAACTTACGCGGCTTTGAGAATGAGAAGCCTGTACCGTCTAAGATAGAAATAGCTTGATTGCAATCGATGACTACTGTCGCAGCGCCTACGTTTGTCCGGCCGTGGGGTAATTCTGTGGCGCTGATTCGGGGCACTAGCCCGACCGTAAGGGAGGGCTCCAAATACGCGACTTGATGAGCCCTCCCTTACGGTTGGGCTAATGCCCCGTTTCGGCGATGGATTTAT
>QHXH01000762.1 GCA_003222855.1 Acidobacteriota bacterium | reverse complement strand
TGCTCGGACTCAGGGCGGAAAGATCACAAGACGTTCGACCGATGTTAGAAAAAGCTCTCAAGCACGACGGACCTGCCTTGGTCGAGGTCTTCGTCCATCGGCAGGAACTCTCCATGCCTCCGACGATAAGTCTCGCGCAGATGAAAGGGTTCACTCTTTTCACGCTCAAAGCAGTTATGAGCGGGCGCGGGGACGAAATCGTGGACCTGGCAAAGATCAATCTGTTCCGCTGAATCAGCCGGCAGTCGTCAGCTAGAAGCGCGGGAACATACGCAAGAGCCCCACTGCGCCAAAGTCCCGAAAGAAGCTTCACGTTTTTGTGAAATTTCGACCTTCAGGTGCTTGAGAAAAGTGGCATGAAGAGAAAACCGACTCCTGAAAAACTACAGTGGAATGCTTCCTTCTGGCTTCCGGTACTGTGGCCGTTGATTTGCGTGGCGATTGTGGCGATTGGATTCCCAGCCGCAGCAGTGATCAAAACACTATGAAGGCTCCGCAGCCCGAGTTGAGGGCCATTCCGCAATTCGATTCCGGACGGTGGAAATTGCGTTTAGAACGCGTGCCGGTCGATCCCGATCACGAAACCACGATCGGCATGGACTTCGATTCGACCGTGCAAGCCAGGGGCAACGAGACCAATGAGGCAGATTGGTTTCTGTTACCAATCGAGCGCGGCAGACGCGAGTAATTTTGAGTGGTCGATAATGATTGTAAGAATCTTGCTTGCGTGCTGCTTGGTAGCAGTGACCGTGGCGATTCATTCAAGCGGCTTGACCCTTATCTTGAGCCGTCTGTGGCATTCACCTGCGCGACCACACCCACATTTCTGGCAAGTGACGTGGCTCACGATTCGAATCGCCTGGTGGCTGATCTTGATCCACGTAACCGAGATTGCAGTTTTCTGCCTGATGCCGAGTCGTCATTCTACTTCGCCGGCGTGACCTATACGACTGTCGGTTATGGCGACCTCGTGCTGCCCAAGGAGTGGCAGCTTTTCGGTCCGCTTGAAGGTTTAACGGGTATTTTGATGTGTGGACTCTCGACAGCGTTCTTCTTTGCTGTTCTGAGCAAAAGATTCGGCATATGGTCAGGAAGCAGTCGAACCTGATCCAACAGTAAAGCAGCTGCCTCTGGCTGCGACTGTTTAGCATGCCGTCGGCCAGACAAAATCTGTATGCAGATGAAGACGTACTCTTGCTGCATCGTATTCGGAAGCGTCGTCATGGCGCTCGCAATATTTACCAGTGGAGTGCGACCTTCCGCTTGGGTCTGGATTACCTCTACGAACTAACGAAGTCCGTAACAGTGCATCTCGCGACCGGCACTGGCTGGATTTCGCCGTCAAATACGATCTGGTGAAGTAATTTCAATTGTTCGCTCTTCCGCCTGATCGGCGGCAACTCGAGAGTGATCCGGATCGTCGTGACTGCGCTCAGTGCGTCGCGCAACAAATTTCACGTTTTGTGAAATGTCGATCTTGAAACCGTTGAGAAAATTTGGATGAAGAGAAATTCGACAGCTAAAACCAAGACTGAAATGTTTCGGCTTGGTTTGCGGCATCAGCACTTCATTGCCGTGGCGGTCGGGTTCGTAACCGTAGCCGCGATGGAAGCATGAAGACTTCGCCGGTCTGGTTCAGGGCGGCCCCACAGTTCGATTGGGCGCTGGAAATTGTCGGTCGACTACGAACCACAATCGGGTCAGGCCAGTTATGAGAGGGACGAGCTATTCTCCGGATGGAATTGCCGATCCAACGTTTTAGCGAATCCCAACCCCCTTCGTTCTTAACGAAACACAAGCGACTGATTCGAAACTGCTAGCCGCAGCATCGTTGGGGTAGCCAAGCCGTCGAAGACTGTCTTCGCATTCACGTCGAATGGATTTCGCCTGCAAGTTGTTATGGACATATCCCTGCGCGTCCCAGCGAAGCGCGCATTTTGTGAAAATGTACGGACGAGGCCCGGACCAGCTTTTCAGTGCAGACGCTACAACTTCTTCAGAATGACCCATACCATACACAGCTGCGGTATCGATCCAGTTGATGCCGAGCTCGAGCGCGCGGTGTATCGCTACAATGGACGCTTTGTCGTCCTGTTCGCCCCAGCCGAATTCCCAGCCGGAGCCTCCGATAGCCCAGGCGCCAAAGCCGATAGGCGTAATATACAGGTCAGAATTACCCAATCGCTTAGTTTTCATGTCAGACGAGATTTCACTTTCGTGTTTTCGGTTCTCATCGGTTGAAACCGTGGTTCATCGCGATGGGCCGTTGTCGCTCAACTCGCCGTTGCCTGGGGGCAGGCCAAGCGATTGTAGTATGCCCGGCGATAAACTGCCGGTTACACTAAGGTGATTAGCGATTTGATATTTCGCCACTGCGTCACGCGTCGTCGGTCCGAAAACGCCGTCGATGGAGCCGCTGTAATAGCCAAGGTGCAGAAGCTGGGTTTGAACGGCTTCGACCGTGGCGCTATCAGATGAGTTAACGTTATACACAGTGTTATCGTTGGGCAGGCTGTCCGCATAGTAATCGTAAGGGTAGTAGTCGTCGGCGTAGTAGGGAAGGTAATCCCACGGGAAATACCCGTCGTCCAATCCCCACCAGGCGCCGCCGAGGAAGACAAAGAAGCGACCATTGTCAAAATGAGCATGCCGCCGGTCCCAATCGCCGTGCCAATTTCCGTCGTGACGTTCAGCAATGTGATGGTCGATCCGCCCGTTCGATCCGCGCTGCGGAAGTGTTTGCGATGGGCGCGCGACTGAAGCCATCGCGCCGCGAGTGCCCTCGATGTTGGAAGCTACGGCTCGATTAGGTCGGCTATTATGCTCTGGTTGCCCGGATGATGGTCTCCCAAATGAGGAGAACCGGGATCCTGCGCCAGCAAAGTTCGAAACGCTACCTGAAACGTGCGATCCGCCAAAGCCGACTCCGCCGCCGCGACTGCCGACTCCGCCTCCAACGTGTCCGGCAGCCAAAGGGGCACCACTAAAGCCACCGCCGCGGAATCCACCACCGAAACCTCCCCCGTGGAAACCTCCACCTCCACCA
>QHXH01000767.1 GCA_003222855.1 Acidobacteriota bacterium | reverse complement strand
CGTCGCGTGAGTAAGATCAGGACCGGCAACGCCGGGAAAAAGATATTTCGCGCCGCCCGCAAAACCTGCCACTTCATGCGGCACGGTGGCGCTGAAAATTATTATTGTGTCGTAAACGCCGGGCGCCAGACGGCGATTGAGATTGACAGAAACGGCATCGGTAATAAGTCCGCCGGTCAATTCCGTAACTCGTCCTGCGCTCAACTCGCCGATCGTCACGAGTTCTTCAGGAATGTTCCACTTGTGATCATAGATTTGACCCAGTCCGGGAACCGATTGCCCATTGGTGATGCCAATCTTGAATTGCTTCTCTTCGTAGGTCATTGGCACGTGCGTGCCCTGGGCGACCAGCGCGTCCATTTGAGCGACCTTGCGGGCGCACAGAATCTCTGCCGCGAAAGGGAAGAGAACATCCGTATTGTCATCACGAGTCTTGTCAGGAATGATCGCGAGCACACGCGCGCCCGGAGCGATGATCAGAGTCCGGCGAGCCTTTGCCAATGAATGCTGGTGCCGCCTTGCTGCTCATAAGGATGTGTTCCAGCCCGACGGCATTAGCGTTGAATGCGCGCCGAACCACCTCGGGCAAAAGATCTTACCTCTTCCAGCGTGGCCATCGTGGTGTCGCCGGGAAAAGTCGTCAGCAGCGCGCCGTGCGCCCAGCCCAACTTCAGCGCTTCTTCCGGCGGTTCGCCGGTCAACAATCCGTAAAAGAATCCCGACGCGAAACCATCGCCGCCGCCGACTCGATCATGCACTTCCAGGTCGCAGGTCATGGAAACGTGCTGTTGACCGCCGACCCAGGCCACCGCGCCCCAACAGTGCCGCGTCGTCGAGTAAACTTCGCGCAGCGTCGTGGCCACAATCTGGATTTGGGGATGCTTTTCCACGACCCGGTCAATCATGGCAAAGAATGATGCGGGATCAAGTTTGGAGGTGGCGGCAACCTGAGGCCCCGAGATGCCGAGTCCTTTTTGCAAATCCTCTTCATTGCCAACCAGCACGTCGACATTCTTCACGATGCGATCGAAGACTTGCACGGCGCGGTCCTGGCCGCCTCTATCTCTCCAAAGTTTCTCGCGAAAGTTCAGATCGAAAGAGGTTACCGCCCCAGCTGCTTTAGCGGCCTGCATGCCTTCGACGATCAACTCGGCCGTCGTTTCTGAGAGGGAAGCAAAAATCCCGCCGCTATGAAGCCAACGCACACCGCCGCCAAAGATCTCGTCCCAGTCGAAGTCGCCCGGCTTTAGTAACGCGGCTGCCTCGTTCGCGCGATTGTAGAAGACAACCGGAGGCCGCACGCCGTAACCGCGATCGCTGTATACGGTCGCGATATTGGGCCCCGTGACGCCGTTGTGCTCGTACCACTTGTAAAATGGCTTGACGCCCATGGCCTTGATCCGCTCAGCGACCAGCTCACCGATTGGATACCTGACCATGGCTGTGACCACGCCGGTGTTGAGACGAAAACAATCGGCCAGGTTAGCCGCGACATTGAACTCGCCGCCGCTAACATGGATCTGGCATTCACGCGCTTT
>QHXH01000128.1 GCA_003222855.1 Acidobacteriota bacterium | reverse complement strand
TATGGCCGTGCATTTCTGGCGCATTAGAAAGGACGGCGGCATCTCCGGCCCGGCGCCGGTCATGCTCGAATCGGAAATGAAGGTGCTGAAGAAGAAATCATCCTGATCTCAAATTTGAGATTTGAAATTTGAAGAGAAAGAAATGAGCGCAATCGTCGAGCGACAACCGCAAGCTACCTCACGCCGCAACCGCTACATTGGCCTGGTGGTGGTGATTGTGCTGCTGGGACTCTTCGTCTATTCAGTTCAGGACTGGCACCAGATTTGGAAGATCGTTTCCGCGCCGGACAACGTGCCCATCGTTGCGATGCTGTTTCTGGTCCCGTTCTTTACCTGGCTGGGAATTAGACAGGCACAGGCAAACGACAGGTTGATCGGCGACCTGGAAGCTGACAAGCAGCTCGCCAAAACTCATCATCGCAAGTCCGAACCATGGCGTCCGGGTTGGGCCAAAGAGCTTCATGTTTGGCCCTATTTGGTGCGTATTGAGTTTTTGGCGGCCGTCATTGTGACGGTCGTTTTATATGTATGGTCCATCACGCTCAATGCGCCCCTGGAAGAGCCGGCCAATCCAAATCTCACGATGAATCCGTCGAAAGCGCCGTGGTATTTCCTGGGTTTGCAGGAGATGCTCGTCTATTTCGATCCGTGGATCGCCGGCGTGGTAATGCCTTCGATCATCATGATTGGGTTGATGGTGTTTCCGTACGTCGATTCGAATCCGCTGGGTAACGGATATTACACGTTAAGACAAAGGCGATTCGCGGTGAACATGTTCGGCTGGGGTTTTTTGATGTGGATTCTGCTGATTTTCATCGGCACTTTCATTCGCGGACCCGGCTGGATCTGGTTTTGGCCCGGCGAGACCTGGGACCACAACACCGTGGTCTTCGATCGCAATCGTGACCTGCATGAGATTGTTGCGGGAATTCCGGGTTTGGGGTTCTTACAGACAAACTGGATCGCAAAAATGATCTTTGGCGCGATCATCGTCGGCACGTTCTATATCATCGGCGCCTTGTTCTTTCATTGGTTGATGAAGCGCGGGCCTTTTAAGTTCAGCTATTTGTTGTCGCCGAAGAAGTTTTTGGCTTGGGCCAAAATTCCCGATCCATTCGAGTTGAAGCTGCTGGCGAACACCAGCATGCTTCAATATATGACGTTCCAGTTCTTTGCGGTCAGCGTGCTGCTCGCGATGCCGGTAAAGCTTTTTTTACGCCTCGTATTTACGATCAAATACGTTTGGGTTACGCCGTGGTTCAATATTTAGGGTCCGACAAACTTTAGTTTGTCGTAGTTTTTGTCAACAGGTTTCTTACGAGGTCGACAAACGGAAGTTTGTCGGACAGGAATCATAACTGTGGCTGAATCTCAGGAATCGATCGAATCGCTGGTAAGAAAAGAATCGGGGCCGCAACGCGATCCGATTGCCAGCCGATCGACCAGCGCGATCATCCTCATCAGCACCGTATTATTGATGCTCTGCACGGGTTGGGCCCTCTATGACGAAGGCTTCGGCCAGCGTCCGTGGAAGGGAATGCAGCAGGAGTTCGTCAGACGCTACACCGCTTATCTGAAAAGTATTCGTAAAGACGCCGGCAAATCCGAAGCCGAAGTAAAAGAGACTCCTGAGTACCAGCAACTCGCCGACGAAGCAACTGCTTCTCTCGATAAAGTCAAAGCCGACATTGCCGAGAAAGACAAACAGGTCGCCGCGATTCAGGCAAAGCTCGACGCTGTTACTGAGCCGTTTCAGAACCAGCGCGGCCGCATCGTGGTGCTCACGTTCAAGTTGGAGACTGCGCGCGAGGGCAGTCTATGGCACCGCTATTACAAGCGCCAGCGTGATTCAAAGCTAAACGAACTCGTGAACTTCGAAATGCCTGACGACAGCGGAAAGCTTGCGCGGCGAAAAATGAAGTATGACGAGCTGGAAAAGACTTTCAACGATCTCCGCGATGAGAAGGCGAAAGTCCTCGGTGAAAAAGCGGAGTTGCTCAAAGAGCCAACCGAGTTCGCGAAGAGACGCGATGAATATCTGAAGAACCATGTCAGCCTGCTGCCGCAAAAGAACATTGACGATCTGATTCGGAAGAACCAGAACTCGTTCGACTACACAATTCTCGGCCATCAAATCAACGTCAACGAGTTTTCGATCGTAGACCGTTGCGAGATTTGTCATCTGGGGACGCGCGAGCCGCTCACAATAAACGCGACCGATATGTCGCCCGCCGGCCCTGGCAAGAAGAAGCTGGACGATTTGGCGAACGCTTTTGTCAGTCACCCTCGCAAAGAACTCCTGCAAATTCACAATCCTGAGAAGTTCGGCTGTTCGGCTTGTCACGGCGGTAACGGCCGCGCCACGACCAGCGTCGTGAAAGCGCATGGCCAAAATCCATTCTGGCTGCACCCGCTGTTTCATAAAGAGAACACCGAAGCGGGATGCCAGATGTGCCATGCAAACGATCGCGTAACCCAGGGCGCGGACACACTCAATCTGGGCAAGGATCTTTTTTATCAGCGCGGCTGCATGGGCTGTCATCGCATGGAAGCTTTCGATCGAGAAGCGGACGCGCTGACGAATGCCCGACAGCAGATTTCGCAGCTCCAGGATCAGATTTCCGCGAACGAACGACAAGCGAAACTGGATACCGACAGCAGCGCGAACGCCAGCGATGATGCGGAAGTGCAAAGGCTCCTGGCCCACGCGGATTCGCTGCGCGTCCAGAACAGCCAACTAGCGGCGCGCATCGACGAATTGAATTTGCAGACGCGCTACCTCCAGCAGGATCAAAAGAAGATCGGCCCGAATCTGAAGGACGTGCGGCTCAAACTGCGTCAGGAATGGATTCCTGTCTGGCTGAAAGATCCGCAGGCGTTTCGGCCCGGGACGAAGATGCCCACGTTCTGGCGTTTCTCAGTCGACGAAGATGGTGATGACGATCTGAAAGCCGTGGCCGCTTATCTTTGGCAAAACGGGTTCGACGGCAAGGCTCCCGCGCAGGCGCAGGGCGACAAGAATCACGGCAAAGAATTGTTTGAGTCACGCGGCTGTCTGGCCTGCCATTCGATCGGCGAGGAAGACCAAAAGATTGGCGGCACGTTCGCCGCGAACCTTACCCGCGTCGGCGAGAAGGCGAATTACGATTACATCGTTCGTTGGATCTACAACCCGCGCGAACGTTGGGCCCCCTACTCGTATCAAGAACATCGCGACCTGACGCCGGAAGATTACGCCAAACACGGCCTGCCATTTCTGTTCGATACCGACCTGCACTCAAAGTCGCCGAACGACGGCTCGGAACTTCAGGTCCAGAACATGACCGTGATGCCGAACCTGCGCCTGTCTGAACAGGACGCGCGCGACGTCGCAACTTATCTCTTCTCACTTTCATCGCCGCCATCGTACCCGGATGCTTCTTACATGGACGATCCGAAACTGGCCGAGGAAGGCAAGGCCGAGATCAAGCAGTACGGTTGCGCGGGTTGTCATGAAATCAAGGGCTTCGAAGAAGAGCAGCGCATCGGCAAGGAGTTGACGACGGAAGGCGCCACGCCGCTCGAGCGGCTGGACTTTGCTTTGTTAACCCAGGACGCGGAGTACGGCCGCGACCCGCTCAAACTTCATCCGAAAGACAAAGAACAAGAGTGGTACAACCACCGCGGCTTCTTCGAACACAAGTTAAGCGATCCTTCGATCTACGATCGCGGCAAGTCGCAATATCTCGAGCCTAAGGATCGTCTGCGCATGCCGAAGCCCTACCTGACTGAAGAATGGCGCACGAGTTTGGCGACGCTTTTGCTCGGCAGCCTGGGAGCTGAGGGCGCGAATGTTCCGGCTTCACTGTTTTATAACCCGCAGGATTCGCGCCGGCAGGATGTTCAGAACGGCTGGTGGATTATCAAGAAGTACAACTGCATGGGCTGTCACGTGTTGCAGCCCGGCCAGCGCATGAGCGTCTATGTGAATACCGGTGACCCCGCCATGACAACCGGCAGTGTATTGAGCTCGCTGCCGTTTTATGCGAACCAGAAAGAGTTTCTGCCTCCGATGCTGACGAGCGAAGGCGCGCGCGTCGATCCTGATTGGTTGATGCGGTTCCTGAAAGATCCATCGCTAATGCAACCGGGCGAGAAGCCGGCAACATCGTCAACCGCTGCAGCGGCCACGTCATCACCCAACGCTGGCGCATCGCCGAACGCGAGTGCATCGCCGGGCGCGAAGCCCACTGGAGAGGCGGTGTCGAAAACAAACGATCAGACGGGCGGCAGGTTGCAACCGCAATGGGGCGCGAACCGCAACGGGGTCCGGCCCTACATCCAGGTACACATGCCGACGTTCAACTTCTCGCCGAACGAACTGCGCATGTTGGTGCGCTTCTTCATGGCGGTATCGTCTCAGAACGATCCTTATGTTAAGGAGCCGATGACGCCTTTGACCGAATCGGAGAGGTCAATCGCGCGCAACATTTTCGTTTCCGGCACCCCTTGTTTGAAGTGTCACATCACGGGCGAGCCGGCGCATGACGCGAAGGCGATCGCGCCAAACTTCCTGCTTGCTTCACAGCGGCTGAAGCCCGATTGGACTTTCCGTTGGCTGCTGGATCCGGCGCAGATTGCGCCCGGCACGGCGATGCCAACCGGTCTGTTCAAGAAGGATCAGGACCGATGGGTAGTCAATCTGCCTAATCCACCTTCGGATGTGGCCAACTATCATGATGATCATGCGCGGCTGCTGGTGCGATACATGTTTATGATGACGCCGGATGAGCAACGAAAGTTGTTGTCTGCTTCGCCCGCGCCGGCGAAGGCGCCTGCGACCGCTGCGCCGGCCGCGCAAAAGACAGGACGTAATAATAAGAGATCTAATAGCCGGGAACAGGTAAGCCGTTATCGAAGGGGCAGCGCGCGCGACCGCCTGAGTCATCATCAATCGCGGCGCAACCATCACTTTGTTAAGAGTTGATTGAGGGGGTAGTGGTTCTATTTGAGGAGCTTGGGCTACTTGCTACTGGGAGCGCGGGCGCCCTCGCCCGCCCGAGCCGAAAACGATGCTTCTCAATGCCAGGTAAATTTTGTGAAACTGAATCTTCGCGCGACGCGCTCAGTGCGGGCGAGGGCGCCCGCGCTCCCAGTAAAGCGGAGCTTCGTTTTCGAAATTGAACCACTGCCATTAAGTTTTATGGCTACCCGTTGCCGCGGCAACTAAGGTATGCTTGATTTCAAATTCAGAAGGTATCTTAAGTTTGGAGGACTCAATACATGTTGAGTAAAAACGCACGATTGTGGCTGGGATTGATCGCCGCACTGAGTCTGCTTTCGCTCGCATCATCATGCACGCCATCCGGCGGTGACGAAGGGAAGACAGACGAAACCGGCAAGGTCTACAAAGCCACAGGTAAGGAAGGAACGATCTCCGGAGTGGTCGCGTACAATGGCGCGGCGCCGGAAGCGAAAAAGATCGACACCTCAGCCGATCCGGTCTGCGCGTCGAAAAGCCCAACCCTGGCCACCGAAGATTGGGTCGTGAAAGACGGCAAGCTGGCCAACACTTACGTCTATATCAAAGATGGGACGCTGGCTGATGGCAGCAAAGTAGGCGACTACGGCGGTTGGCCCAATATGCCTGCGTCGGCGACGCTCGATCAGAATGGTTGTCATTACAAGCCGCACGTTCTTGGCGTCGTCGTCAATGAACCGATCACGATCACGAACAGCGATCCGACGACGCATAACATTCATTTCCAGCCCAAGAACAATAAACTCGCGCGTGCTGAAGTGCTGGTTCCGGTGAAGTGCAATCAGCATCCGTGGATGAAGTCGTATGTAGGCGTATCGAAGCATCCGTTCTTTGCGGTGACCGCGGAAGACGGAAGCTATTCGATTAAAGGCGTGCCGCCGGGTAAGTACACGGTTGTGGCGTGGCATGAAGGCGGAGCCAACGGCACTGAACAGAAGATGGAAGTGACGGTTGCGGCGAGCGGAGCAGGCAAAGCAGACTTCTCGTTTGGCGCGACCGCATTGGGTCGGCCGAGCTCGTGGCCGGTGGTCGAAGCGATCGAGTTTCCGATGCTGCAAAAGCATTAGGTCTTGGGGACTTCGGTCTTAGATCTTTGAGAGAGACCGTTTTTCAAAGACCAAAAGCCGAAGACCAAAGGCCGCTGGGAAGACTGGCAATTGAAAATGTCCAAGGGTGTTCACCGCTTCGCCGTGTTTGTGGCGTGCGCGACGTTCTTTCTCATTATTGCCGGCGCGAATGTGACGAGCCATGATGCCGGGCTGGCGACCTCTGATTGGCCACTCTCAAACGGCCAAGTGTTTCCCAAAATGGTCGGCAACCTGTTTTGGGAACACGGGCACCGCCTGGTAGCGACGGCCGTCGGGCTGCTGACGATCGCATTGGCGATTTACATTCAGGTTCGTGAGCCTCGGGCCTGGGTCAGACGCCTGGGTTGGAGCGCGTTGGGTGCGGTTGTGGCGCAGGGACTTCTGGGTGGATTGACTGTCAAGTTGAATCTGCCCCTGATCGTCTCGGCCGCGCATGCAACACTGGCGCAGTTGTTCTTTCTCATTACGGTTAGCCTCGCCGTGTCTACGTCGCGAGCGTGGTTGGAGCCGCTGACGATTGAACCCGACGGTGCATCGCTGCGGCCGATGTGCGTCGCCAGCCTGGCGGTGATCCTGACTCAACTGGTGTTAGGCGCGACGCTGCGACACTCTGCGACGTGGGACCAGGCGTTGCCCACGCCGCTTTTGGTTGCTCACATTTGCGGAGCAGTGGTGGTGACGCTGTTTTTGGGCACGACCGTCGCTCTCGTCCTGTTGCGCCATCGAGGCCAAAGCTGGTTAGCGAAACCTGCGAAGATCGCAGCGGCTCTGTTGGTTGTGCAGTTAGGTCTGGGTTTGGCTGCTTACGTCACCCGCATGAGGTCACCGTACGATCCCCAGCCGCTCAACCCAATGATTGCGATAACGGTGGCCCACGTTGCCTGCGGCGCGCTGGTTTTTGCCGCGGCAATCGTAATGACTTTAAGAGTGTTCCGAAGTTTGCGCAGCGGCCGTAATGAATACAGATTAGCTCCCGCTTAATTTCCCTCTTACTTTAGGAGAGGGCCGGGCTGAGGCCATAGCTGGCGGCGGTCAGCAACTAAGCCGCTTCCCGAGCGCAGGATGGCCAGAGACGAAATCAAGACTCGGGCGAGGGAAACCGCTCCAGGCCCTCACCCTTACCCTCTCCCAATGCGAGAGGGAATCTAAACTTAATGAAGACTGCTGCGATATCGATCCATTCGTCAACGGCTGCTGAGGCGGTTGCCCCCGCGACTGCGAAGGCGAGGATGGCAGCCTATCTTGAACTCACTAAGCCCCGCATAACCTTCCTTATCGTTCTTACTTCGGCCGCAGGTTTCTGTCTGGGTTCAATCGGAACAGTGAACTATCTGCTGTTCGCGCACGCGCTGATCGGAATTGCCTTGCTGTCATCCGGCATTGCCACGCTGAATCAGTTCATGGAGCGCGACCTGGATGCATTGATGCGCCGCACTGCCGATCGACCCTTGCCGTCAGGACGCTTGTTTCCTTTCGAAGCATTATGGTTCGGCGTGACGCTCACTTTGATGGCTGAGGCTTATCTCGCTCTGTTTGTTAATGTACTGACGGCCCTGCTGGGACTGACGGTGATCGCCGGCTATCTATTCGTTTACACGCCGCTTAAAACGCGGACGTCGCTGTCGACTGCGCTCGGCGCATTTCCCGGAGCAATGCCGCCGCTGATGGGATGGACCGCTGCGCGCGGCGAGATTGATGTCGCGGCCTGGGTGCTGTTCGCGATCTTATTTCTGTGGCA
>QHXH01000766.1 GCA_003222855.1 Acidobacteriota bacterium | reverse complement strand
CCTTCCTTGGCTTTGTGAATGACGACTTTGATTTGCTGAGGCTTCATGGCTTCAGTTGATGCCAAGGTCGCGTCTCAATTCTTCCACTGGAATTGTGCCGCGTTCTTTGGAACGCTGATCCAGAAACGCCATGAACTCTTTACTGTTCTTGAGTTGTTCAACTTCAAGCTCGAAGTCATCAAGCTCAGCGAGGACAAACTGCTTTCCTCCTTGCGTGTTGATGATGATGTTCTCGCGGCCGGCAAGTTCAACCAACTCGTGAATGCTTGCCGTGCCAAGCGTCAATTCTATCGTCTTCATAATCGCGGATGCGCTTATGTATGGTCTTACTCTGCTACTCGTTAGCTATGCCGCCGGCATTGACTCGGCCACTGGACAGCTAATCTCATAAAGAAAATCCGGATCGGGGTTGACGTGAACACTTTTGAAATTCATTAGGTTCTTCAGTGGCTCGAAGACTTCTCCGTCCAAGTGCGATGCTAGATCGACGTCTCGCATAGTTCCGTCTTCAAATGTCAGTCGTAGCTTGTATTCAGACAGATACTGAACATCCTTCACGAAATGCATTGGTGTCTCCTATTCCAAAGGCGCGATTGGTTGTAACGGCTGATGCGCCACTGCACGTTCCCAATTGTCCGTCAATTCCCTCCGATGCTCAAAGGCCCACTCAAGCACCAGCGCTATGACCCGTTTGGGCAATCTACCCTCGATGAGTTTCAGGTCGACTACCGAAAACACACCAGTCTGACCGCCGTACTTTGCGTGAAAGTGGGCCACGCCGTGCTCTTTGTAATAGATAGCGATTACGATTCCGAAGAACCGACTGATTTCGGGCATATGCGTTAAATTTTGACCTGAGGCTCAGTTCGGTTAAAGCTTATCAGATTTTCAGCATCGACATCGCGGCTAGTGCCCTGGTTTACACTCTGATTCTAGCACTCAAGACGCGTTGAGCTGAGGGTTGCGAGGTGAAAAGACTTCTGCAAATTACGCGGATTACTCGGCCGTAACCGTGTTAAGATGCCGGTTGAGTCCGTAACTTTTCACGCTCCGAACAGTTATGAACCTTAGAGCGCGAAATCGCGTATGCGATGACGAGATTGCCGACAAAAAACGAAGGGTTAAGACCATCAATAGTCGAAGTCGAAAGATTTTTCTGTAAGAGGATCCTGAACTGTCGATTTAGAGTCCCATCGTTCGACTAATAGGTAACGGTCCAGAAGGCGCTCAAAGGAGTGGCTATGAAATTCAATAAGCTCATCCTGAAGAACATTCTGCGCAACAAGCGGCGCACGCTGCTAACCATTTCGAGTCTGGTTGTCTCTCTTTTTTTGATGATCACGCTGGCGACGATTCTGACGGAATTGACCAGGAGCAGCGATAAATCCAACCCGCTGCGCCTGGTGACGCGTCATGCCGTGTCGCTGGGATTTACACTGCCGGTTTCGCAGCGGCAGCGCATCGCCACCGTTCCTGGCGTAAAGAACGTCATGACTTTTAGCTGGTTCGGCGGCATCTACAAAGAGCCGAAAAACTTCTTCGCAAACTTCGCCGTCGATGCGGATCGGCTGCGCGAGATCCTTACCGAGTTGAACATGTCAGATGCTGAGTGGCAGGCTTTTATCAACGACAAGCAAGGCGCGATCGTCGGCGCCAAGCTAGTGAAGCTGCACGGCTTCACGCCTGGCCAGCGGATAACTCTAAAGAGTCCGATTTACAATAACAGCGTAGAATTCGTGATTCGCGGTGTTTGCACCGGCGGCGATGAAAAGACTCTTTTCTTTCATTATGATTACCTCAGCGATTTACTGCCGGCCTGGGCCAAGGATCAGGTAAGCACCTTCAGTATTCTCGCCAACTCAGCCGAAGACGTGCCGCGTATCGCGCAGACAGTGGACTCGATTTTTCTTAACACGGACGCTCCTACCAAGACTGAGAGCGAGCGCGACTTTGCGATTAGTTTCCAGACCATGTATGGCGGCGTCAAGCAGTTTATGTACGGCATCATCGCGGCCATCACGTTTTCACTTCTGCTGGTAGGCATGCTCAAGGCCCTTGGGTTTCAGCGCGGCACAATCGCGCGTCTGTTTGTGAGTGAAGCGTTGTTGGTTTCAATTGTCGGCGGAGTAATCGGAATCGCCGGCACACTGCTGCTTTTCAAATCGTTCGATCTGAGTGTCTACATTCCTAATCTTCCTTCGTTTGCGCCAACGCCAGCGACGCTGGTCGCAGCAGTCGTAGTCTCGCTGGTGGTGGGACTGGCGAGCGTAGTCTATTCGGCATATCGCGTTTCGGGAATGACAATCGCTGAAGCACTGAGGAGCACCGAATAATGGCCCTGCCGCTTAAGTACAACCTTCGTAATCTGATCGTGCGGAAGTCGAGCACGCTGGCTACAGCATTCACGATCGGGCTGACAGTGGGCGTTTATTTGCTGGTGATGGCCTTGGCTCATGGAATCGATGCGACGCTCGCCAGCAGTGGAGAGCCGCTCAATCTGATTGTCTTGCGGCAGGGAAGCACTGCTGAATTGAATAGCTTTGTAACGCACGAGAACCTGCGCAATATCTCTTATCTCGACGG
>QHXH01000127.1 GCA_003222855.1 Acidobacteriota bacterium | reverse complement strand
ATCTGAAACCTGGTGTTCCTTTCACGGAAACCCTGCTCAGCTCAGTCTTGGAGAAAGATTTAAAGCAATGAAAAGAATTTCTATCGCAGTTGTATTAGTACTGATCGTTAGCCTCACCCTGGTGTTTCACAGTTCCCTGCGAGTATCGGCTCGAGTCGCCGCGAGCGATGTGACATCATCAGGTACCCCTTATTCATCGGAATGGCGCTTAACAGGACCAACGGGCGGAGACGTACGTGGCTTGGTCATCGATCCAAACGATCCGGATCGCTTCTATTTCGGAACCCTCGACGGACAAATCTATACCTCGACAGATGGCGCGCGGAGCTGGCGGATGCTGGTGAATTTGAATCGACCGAGCCTGTTCGTCGATCACATCATCGTCGATCCTCGCAACTCAAAAGTTCTGTATGTAGCTACGCACCGCCACAAAGATCCGGGGGGGTTCTTCAAGTCTACTGACGGCGGTCTTACCTGGCGCGATGCCCCGGAGCTGAGGAAGGCGGCGATCCATTCGCTGGCTCAATCAGAATCCAATCCTAATATTCTCCTGGCTGGCACAATCACGGGTATCTTTCGTTCGACTGATTCAGGAGAGACATGGTCACCCTTGCCGACAGGCGCGCTGGCGGCAGCCGCGGCGCAACAGCGGGGCGATCAGGAAGTTGACGTGGAGTCGCTGGCAATCGATCCGCGAAATTCCAATGTCATTTATGCCGGCACCTGGTATCTGCCCTACAAGAGCAGCGACGGCGGTCAGACGTGGAGAATTATCAAAAAAGGAATCATTGACGACTCAGATATTTTTGCCATCAACCTTGATCCGCGGAACGCCGATCACGTGATTGCTTCAGCGTGCAGCGGAATCTATGAGACGCGCGACGCCGGCGAGAACTGGGTCAAGGTTCAGGGCATTCCGTCACAGTCGCGTCGAACGCGGGCCATCCTTCAACATCCTTCGATACCCGGTTTAGTGTTCGCAGGAACTACCGAAGGCTTTTGGCGATCCGGTAAGGGCGGCGAAAATAATTCGTGGATGGTCACGACCTCGCGGCAACTCGAAATCAATTCCATTGCTGTTCATCCGCGCAACCCCAACACGGTTTTTATCGGCACTAACAACTACGGTGTTATGGTTTCGACTGATGGCGGCAAGAATTTTGTGCCGAGCAACACGGGCTTTAGCGGACGTTTTGTGAACACAATTGTAGCCGATCGCGAAAACGCGAATCGCGTCTACGCCACGACCATTAACACGACGACCGGAGGAGGATTTTTCTTCATTAGCAGTGATGGCGGTGCTTCGTGGCAACCATCGATGCGCAATATGCCGCCGCGGCTAATTGGCTATTCAATTTTTCAGGATGATCGAGACGGCAACACTATTTACCTGGGAACCAACCTGGGCGTCTACCGCTCGAGCGATCGGGGAGTTTCGTGGGCGCCGGTTATGGCGCGCAAACCTGCCACGACACCCGGTAAGAGGCGCGTCACAAATCGTGGCAGCGTGCGCAGAACCGTCGCACAATCACGGCCGAGTTCGACGCGCCGGGCCATTGCTCAGCCGCCCAGCACACCTGGGCAGCGCATCGCTGCGCCGAAGCCGAGCGATGATACCGTTCGTCGCGCGCAGGAGGCCCTGGGACGAGCAGGCTACGAGATTGGTACGCCGGACGGGCAGCTCGGCCCACGCACAATTGCGGCGATTAAACGATTTCAGACGGATCGTTACCTATCGGTTTCAGGACAACTCGATGAGACAACCTTGGCGGCGCTGGGTATAGCGTCGGCGACTGCCGGCAGTGCCACAGCTCATGTCGCCGCCCTTTCTGATCCGGTGAATGCGATGGTGTCGTTTGCGGGCAAATCGGGACATGAAATTCTCGCGGCGACCAATTCGGGTCTGTTTCGGACCGCTGATCCGGCGCTTGGCTGGGACCGTTTCTCCTACGGACAGGGAATCGATGTGCGCACGACCTCTATCTCTACGAGCGCGCAAAATCCGTCGGTAATTTTCGTCGGCACCGCCACGTCGGGCGTCCTGGTATCGCGCGATGCTGGTGAAACCTGGCAACAACTTAGCGGAGTTCTCAATACTTCTCCGGTAAACGTCATAGTTCAGGATCCCCAGCGGTCGTCATTCGTCTACGTTGGAACCAAGCTGGGTTTTTACATGTCGCATGATGGCGGCGATCACTGGTCGCGCCGCGGCGGTAACTTGCCCTTCGGAGATTTCACCAGCATTCTGATCAATCCGCGCAACCCTGATGAATTGTTCGCCGGTAATGCTTATCAAAACGATCAAAATGCGCAGGGGGGCGGCGGTGTGTATAGATCGAACGATGCTGGTTCTACCTGGGTGCGCATTGATGGCCGCGAACATCGTCTGCCGAGCTTCCGCATTTGGGCGCTGGCTCTCGATCCAAAAGATCAGAATACTTTGTTTGTGGGCTCGCACTCCGGCGGAATTTATGTTGTTCCGCGCGGCGCAGAGTCTTCCGCGAACGAGCGTCGCTAAGGCTTTGGCCAGAGCTGCGGAGCATGAAACATCAGCCGTCGCCTTGACACTAACTCACAGCGACGTGTAAATTCCGAGACAATCCGGTCAAGCGATCGGTGATAGTCGGACCAACACGGGAGACTACGGGCACGACGGAAATCGAAACGATAATCCTCTTTTCAACTCCTAAAGGCTCGCATACCTCTCCTGCTTCTCTCCGGCGCATCACCTGAAAACACACGGCAGCCAAACCAGAGGCGCCGATTCACTGCTTGTCGGATTGGCGCGGCGATCGCTCGTCGCGTCAGCGAAAATGATTAGGGAGTGTGCATGTCCACGGAACAATCTTTAACAGCCGTCGAGAATACCGACGCCAACCAACCTGCAACCGAGAATTCCACCCCGAGTAATAACTCGACCAGTCAAATCACGGCGACTGCCGGCGACGCAAGTCAGGAAATGTCGGGCGCCGCAGAAACGCGCGAAAGTGAAGAGGAACCGCGCCCGACCGGCGAAGACTTTGGCCAATTGCTTGATCAATTTGAGCAGGAGCAATCGACTCTTCAGGAAGGCGAGGTGGTTCGCGGGACCGTGATTGGAATCACGGAACGCGGAGTCGTAATCGATTTTGGGTACAAGTCGGAAGGCATCGTTAACCAGAACGAATTCATGGAGAACGGGCAACTAACCGTCAAGCGCGGCGATGAAGTCGACGTGCTGGTTAAAAACATGGAGACCGGTGAAGGCTTCCCGCTCTTGTCGCGGGCAGACGCCGTTCGACTCCGCGCCTGGGACGACCTGGAAAAGGCCTATGAGGAGTCGACATCGATGGCATTGGCGCGTTCCTGCCGGGGTCTCAAGTCGATGTGCGGCCAATCAGGAATCTGGATTCTCTGCGGGGACGCGAAATTGAGGCGAGAGTAATCAAACTCAATCGAAAGCGGTCTAACGTTGTACTGTCGCGAAAGGCGCTGCTGGAAGAACGCAATGCCGGCAAGAAGGGTGAGACTCTCGATCAAATCGAAGAAGACATAATCGTTGAAGGGCAAATCAAGAATCTTACCGACTACGGTGCGTTCGTTGATCTGGGCGGCGTGGATGGTCTCCTTCATGTAACTGACATGTCGTGGGGACGCGTGCAAACTCCGGGCGAGCTTTTCAAAGTGGGCGACACTGTACAGGTTAAGGTGCTGCGATTTGATCGCGCCCGTGAACGCGTGTCCCTGGGGTATAAGCAACTGCTCCCTGATCCGTGGGAGAGCGTTGAAGAACGCTTTCCGCCAAACACGAGACTCAACGGCCGGGTGGCCAGCGTTACCGACTATGGCGCGTTCATTGAACTCGAACCCGGCGTCGAAGGTCTGGTTCACGTATCCGAGATGAGTTGGTCCAAGCGCGTGAAGCATCCGAGCAAGATCGTCAGCCCCGGAGATATTGTTGACGTCGAGGTGCTGGGGGTTGACGCCAAGGGCCGCCGGATTAGCCTCGGCATGAAGCAGGTGCAGGAGAACCCGTGGAAGACTCTTAACGATCGATATCAGGTTGGCGCGCGCGTCCACGGCCGAGTGCGCAACCTGACTGACTTTGGCGCCTTCATTGAGATCGAAGACGGCATTGATGGCCTCGTTCATGTTTCAGATATTTCCTGGTCGCGCCGCGTGAAGCATCCGGGCGAACTGTTGAAGAAGGGACAACCTGTTGATGCGGTAATCACCGCGATCGATCCTGAAAACAGGCGCATGTCTCTTTCGATAAAAGACCTGGAACCAAATGCCTGGAATGAGTTTGTGGCCACCCATAAACCGGGCGATTTGGTGAAAGGTAAGATCGCTCGCTTCGCGAGTTTCGGCGCGTTTGTCGAGTTAGGCGACAATCTCGAAGGGCTTTGTCATATTTCTGAATTGTCAGACGAACGAGTGGCCAAGCCGGAAGATGCGGTGGAGTTAGGGCAAGAGATGGAGTTTCGCGTACTGAGGATCGATGCCGAAAATAAGAAGATAGGATTGTCAGCCCGCGCGGCTGCGCTTGAAGATCCAATCGTCGAAACAAAGATCTATACTTCCGATGCCGGCGGCGGCATGGCCTCATTAGCTGAACTTGCCGATTTCGGAAATACGAGCAAGACAAGCGACGATAGCGAAAGCTAAAGCGAACTGATTCGCGGGTCGGCTGCGCGATCTGGTTACCGCGGGACAAGGCGGCTCGGTACTAGGGTTACTGCTAGCGTAAGCTATTGCGAATGCGGCAGTTCCAGCTCTTGCCGAACCCGGGCCGTTCTGCTAATGTTATCCGCAATCCCCCTCACTTGATTCAGGTGTAAATGGAGTTCGTAAGCAGTCTGGAAGGTTGATGGCGTTTCCCTCGAGGTGACTTCATGACTAAAGCCGATCTGGTCAACGACGTGGCAAACGCCGCTGAGTTAACGAAAAAAGATGCCGAGCGATTGGTAGAGATTGTGTTCGAGAGCATTATCGACAGTTTGAATCAGGGCCAGAAGATCGAACTACGCGGTTTTGGGAGTTTCCGCGTGCGCGAGCGCGGAGCGCGCCGCGGCCGAAATCCGAAGACGGGCGACCCCGTGAACATTCCCGCGAAGCGCGTGCCTTACTTCAAAGCCGGCAAAGAATTAAAAGAGTTAATTAACGAGAGTCAGACGTGATCTCGCGCAAGGAATCCATTCCGGCCATATTAGGGTTTGCCTGTGGAAATACTGTGGAGTCCCTGGAGGCACGACTACATCACATCCAGCGGTCCTGACAAATCTCCGTCCGGTTGCATCTTCTGCGCCGCCCAGCAGAATCCATCTGACGACAAACGGAATCTGGTAATTCATCGCGGCACTCACAACTTCGTTCTTCTCAATCGATATCCGTACATCAGCGGTCACTTGATGATTGCGCCGTATGAGCATGTCGGCGAGCTGCGCGCAGCGCCAAAAGAATCAACCGACGAGATGATGGACCTGATTAAGCGATGCGAGCAGGCTTTGCGCGAATCTTATGATCCCGAGGGCTTCAATCTGGGCATGAACCTGGGTCGGGTCGCTGGCGCCGGAGTAGCCGATCATATTCACATGCACATTCTGCCGCGCTGGGGCGGGGACACTAACTTCATGTCGACCGTCGGCGAGACGCGGGTGCTGCCCGAAGACCTGATGATGACTTACGAAAAGCTTTACGGACGGATTTAAGCCTCCGGATCCCTCACCGGCTCTCTCGATCCTGAAAGCGCCTCGTCTTCGACTTCACCCGCCTCGTTAATCGGAACGTCAGCGGCGGTCGCGTAAGTAGTGCCGCGCCCTCGCGCCCTATTCTGATCGGATGCCGATGGCACGTTGAAGCCCGGATAATCGACCCGCGGGTGGTAAATCGCCAGCAATGAATTGATGATCGCTTCGCGCAGGAGGCCGAGATCGTGCAAGTTCAGCTGTGACTCATCAAGCTGTCCATCGCTGACCACCGCATCGAAGATTTTCGAAACAATGGCGCGGATGTTTTCCGGATTTGGTTGGGCCAACGATCGCGCCGCCGCTTCGGCTGAGTCAACCAGCATCAGAATCGCGGCTTCTTTGAATTGCGGCTTTGGTCCGGGATAGCGGAAATCTGCCTCGTTTATTTTCGCTGCGTTTGATTCAGTCTCGGCTTTACGCAAAAAGAAATGCAGGGTGCGCGTGCCGTGATGCTGCGGAATAAAATCCGCTACACGTTTGGGCAGTCCAATTTCCTTCGCCAATCTCAACCCATAGGTGACATGGCTGGTGATTATTTTTGCGCTCTGCAACGGCTTGAGTTGATCGTGCGGATTGTCACCACTTTGGTTCTCGACAAAATGATCCGGTGCCGCGACTTTTCCTATGTCGTGGTACAACGCTCCGACCCGGCCGAGCATGGCATTTGCGCCGATAGCTCTGCACGCGTCTTCAGCCAATTGCCCGACCGCGTGCGAATGTTGATTGGTTCCAGGCGCGCGCAGGGCAAGCTGACTCAAAATCGGCAGATCTGCATTCGTCAATTCCAATAATCGAATATCCGTCAGCACGCCAAACAGAGATTCGTTAATGGGCACCCCACCGGCCGCAAAAATAATCGTCAACATGCCGCCGCCGAATCCAAAAAGACCAGCAACCAGGATCGCGAAGAAACGTGATCGCGGCTGCGTAAGAGCTGTGATTGCGATAGCCGCGACAACATTTGCGGCGGCGACCAGCAGACCGCCTATCGTCACTGATTGCCGCTCGCGGTATCGCTTGATTCCGTAAACGGCGGCGGCGCAGGAAACCAAAGCGTAGAGCATCGCCGGGAACTCCCGCGGCGCCAGGACTCCTGCCACCACCGCCGTGATCAAGCCGGTGATGAAACTCAATTGTCGATCCAGCAGCATTGTTACGAGGAGTGCAGCGGCCGCGAAGGGGATCGTGAAAGCCCAAACATCGGCGTCGTTGAATGGCGGGCGGGTGCTTTGCGAAGCGATGGCATTCGCGACCACGAAGCCTGATCGGATCACGGCGGTCTGGAAGAAAATTGCGGAGCCTACGAGCGCAAAAGCGCGTTCCGGCGAGATCAGCAGATCGACTGCCGCGGCCCGATACCTGACGAAGCGCCAAATGCCGAAATGGACGGCGGTGACGATCGCCAACATCCCGAGCGTGCGAAGGTCATAGGGCCACGGACTCAGGGCCAGGGTGGTCAAAAGGGCGAGAGCCGAAAAACCAATCGCAAATTGTGAGCCTGGCGAAAACCAACGAAAGGGACGTAGCACAACGCCGAGCACGGCATTGCGTACTACGTCGATTCTTGACGTGAAGCGGGGACGCGGGCTCATTTGTAAGGAGGAGGCGCCAGCGGGCTACGTGGTTGCACGGCGTAGACATGATCGGAGCGCCCAGCATCCTGCGCAAGTAATTCATCAATCCGCTGAAGCAATGGCGACAATGATCTGCGATCATTTGCTGAGATCGCCAGCGGCTCTGTCCCCGATTCAAGCGACACATACCTGACCATTGAATCGAGGGTGGCGCGATCCACCAGGTCGCTCTTATTCAAAACGAGCAAACGTGGAATCTGATCGAATTGAAGCTGCGTCAAAATACGGTCTACAGAACCAATCTGCTGCTGCCAACGCGGATTAGCTGCGTCGACGACGTGAATCAGCAAGCGGCTGCCACTGATTTCTTCGAGCGTTGATCTAAAGGCTTCCAAAAGATCCGGTGGCAGGTCGCGGATGAAGCCAACCGTGTCATTTATGATCACTTCGCGCTCGCGCGGCAGGCGCAAACGTCTGGTGGTCGGATCCAGAGTGGCGAACATCCGCGATTCCGCAAGTACTTCACTGGCCGTGAGGGCATTCAGCAGAGTCGACTTGCCGGCGTTCGTATATCCGACTATCGAAATAGTGGGTACCTGATGACGCAATCGTTCCTTGCGGCGCTGTTCGCGACGTTTTGCCTGTGATGAGAGCTCTTTCTCAAGCCGATGAATTCGATCGCGCACGCGGCGTCGATCAGTTTCCAGTTTTGTCTCACCTGGTCCCCGCCCGCCAATCCCGCCGGCCAACCGCGAGAAGGCGGAGTTTTGCCCGAGGACCAGCCGTGGCAATATATATTTTAGCTGCGCCAGTTCGACCTGAATTTTGCCTTCATGCGATTGTGCGCGTTGAGCAAAGATGTCGAGAATCAACTGGGATCGATCGATTACTTTCAAATCCGTGGCGTCAGAGATCGAACGGACTTGCGCCGCCTGTAATTCGCGATCGAAGATGATTATGTCAACGCCCAGTTGCATGGCGCGGATTAACAGCTCGTCGAGTTTGCCTTTACCTAAAACGGTTCGCGCATCGATCTGCGCCCGTCGTTGAATGATTTCATCCAGCACTACGACGCCGGCAGATTGCGCCAGCTCTCTCAATTCAGCCATCGAATCTTCCGCATCGGCAATTTGGCCCATCGACACATTGACCAGAATTGCCCGATCACCCTTCGCTGAACGACGCCAGGCGCGACGATTGCGCGCCATCTCTGATTCTAGAGCCTCCATCAGTGCCAGGAAATCGACATCCAGCTGCGATGCCACATGCGCGTCAAGAAATCCGAAACTGCGCGCTGTGCCATTTGAGTCCAGATGCTCAGCAGTCGATGGAAGCAAGTGTGCCGCGCGGACCACGCCCGGCAATCCCGTTCCTTCGTCAACGTCGATGGCGGCCATCAAATCAAGCCGCAGCAGTGCCAGATCAGTCAGGTCGTCTCGCGTAAGATCTTCGCCCCGCAGATGAGTGTGGACGCATCGCAGACCGCGAAAGCGATCACCCGCGACGCGCACGCGTTTGAAATCGGGCAGCTCAATGCGCCGCGCATCGCCGACAATTACGTATTCGACGTAACCCTTGCGATCGATCAGCGCGCCAATTTGGCGATTGGTCTCATGAGAGAGTTCGCTAAGCTGTCGAGCAAATTCCGGCGTCAGGATCTGACGCGGAGGGATGCGTCTTTGATACAGCTTTTCAAGCCGCCTTAATTGATTTGGCTTAAGACCGTGTGTGTTGCCGTGCAGATTTCGCATCCAGTGGACTGGCGACAATTATATCACGCAGTGACTTTGCAGATAGAAAGGTCGCGCAGCAAGGGAGGGTCCTACTTTTCCTTTGCGAGACTTTGCGTCTCTGCGTCTTTGCGTGAAACTTCCTTTTGCAACCGGTCCGGTTCACGCGCAGGCGCAACGGCGCAAAGGAAACGGACATTA
>QHXH01000765.1 GCA_003222855.1 Acidobacteriota bacterium | reverse complement strand
GGTTTGCCGTCTGCGGACGAGGTTTTAAATAAGAACTTAGTCGCGATCGGAGGCAAAGGCCGAGCCGATTTGATTAGAAGCTGTTTTCTCAAAGGCACTACGACGACTGCGATTGGTCAGATTGTCGCGTACGAGGCTGAGCAGGTCACGCCTGATAAAGGTCATGAAGCGTTCGCTCTTCCAGATGCTTCTGGACGACCCTGCGCCGGCGATTCGAGATGCGAGTACGAGCGAGTCATCAATGGGCCACAGGGATGGCTGAAGAGCGGTGGCGGCGTGCAGGAATTAGTCGGCGAGCAGTTGGCTGATCAGAAACTGACGTTTCCTCTTTTTCAAATTCTGAGACTGAGAGATCAGTATGCGAGCTTCCGCGTCTCTGGGCGCGACAAAATTGACGACCGCGATGTCTACGTTGTCAGCGCAGTTCGATTGGACGATAATTTTGAACGACTCTACTTTGATGTTGAGAATGGGCTGCTGAGACGGCGAATAAGCTACCTGCGCAGCCTGGTCGGCACTATTCCACAGCAGACTGACTTTGAAGATTATCGGGAGGTTGACAGTTTAAGACTCCCATTTGCAATCACAATGTCATTCGCCGATCCTGGGAGCCGCCCGATCATCCGCAAGTTTGCGGAAATCAAACTCAATGTTCCGGTAGCGGAATCGAAGTTCGACAAACCTCGGTGATAATTAACCGATGATGGGATAGATGGTTTAGTTCACTAACTTATTCTTATTCCTACGGCCGCATAACAGCCAATAGAGGCGGCCTGTCAATAGAAAAGACTACGCAGTAGTGGCCGCATGGGCCAACCGTTCAATCATCTGGTTGACACGTTGTTTTGCGACCCGCTTCGAGAACGTTTCAGACTGACTCGCAACTTCCGTTAGGCTGAAGTAGGGCTCAAGCAGCTGGCAGATTTTCGGCAACTCATTACGCAGCTTTTGCTGGACCATTATCTTCAGTTGTTCGTCGATTACGCACACCTGACAATCTCTTGCGCTCAAATCGATTCCGCAGTAGAACTTCATCAGAGGTGGCCTCCTTTTTGTTGAAAAGTTTGGTAAAGCAAACGTAGTTTACTTCGTTCGCTTTCGGCCGCTTCTATTGATTATCAAATCGTTGGACGCGAGCGGTGGGAGCGTGTTTCGCATCATCACTGGTCCGGCGACGCTTGAATGAAATCGCGCCGCCGCGTCAACTCAGACGTTCGGCTGAACCGAGACGCGGGAGAAAGCGGAATGACAATCGGCACCATCGGCGAATCACAACGCAAAGCAGCGAAAGTTGTAGGATTCTCTTATCTGCTGGCGCTGCCGCCGGCGATCTTCGCCGAGTTTTATGTACTGGGCCGACTAATTGTCTATAACAACGCTGTAGACACCGCTCGTAATATCCTGGCGCACGAGAGACTCTTTCGTCTGGGCACCGCCAGCAACCTCACGGTCTTCGCGATCGATATAGCACTAATCACAGCTCTTTACCTGGTACTCAAGCCAGTAAGTCGGAACCTGGCCTTACTTGCGGCGTTCTGGGGGCTTATCGAGACGGCGATTTTTGTGGTCACCCTGCTCAATGACCTCGAAGCTCTGCGACTATTGAGCAGCGACACCGATTACTTAAGAGTCTTTGAGCCGGATCGATTGCAAGCACTGGCGAGGCTATCGATCAGCGCGCATGGTGCCGGATATGGCGTAGGCCTGGTGTTTGCTGGACTTCGAAGCACGCTGTTTTGTTATTTGTGGTTCAAGTCGAGTTATATCCCAAGAGCATTGGCGACGTGGGGAATGTTTGCGTCATTGCTGATGGGAGCCAGCGCATTCTCGTTCATCATTTTCCCCGAGCTTGCGAAGGTCGTCGGCGTTGGGATTTATGGAGCTCCGATCTTCTTCTTCGAACTGACAATGGGCTTTTGGCTCCTGCTAAGGGGATTACCACCTTCCGCAGCTGCGCCCGATTGAGTCAGAGGCCCCGCACAGGCGGGCGCCGTCTAACCCTGTCGTCTAATCGTTAGCCTCGGGCGGCGGCTCGAGCCTCCGCTCGCGGAGATTTCCAGCCTTTCGGGGCACGGGCAAGCGGCTTTGACACCATCGCTGACGGCGACGATGCCCGTCGGCATCTAATCTCGCCACAAATGGTTCGCTTTGAATTACTGGGTGAACTCACTCGGTAAGGGCAGGAATAATTAGATCTCCTGGAAAGGACTTTTCATGCGAATACTCTGGCTTTCGATTTTGATCGGATTTGTCTGGATGCCCAGCGCGTTCGGGCAAAGAGATGCTCCAGTTTGGGAATCGTACTTGCCGAAGATTTCAACCTACCATGAGAGCAACAACAAGGGTGATGGGATAACCGTTGACTTCCTGTTTAAGAAAAACGGCGGGCCGTACGAGCATACCGAGCATCAAGCGTACATTCTCGTCTACTTAAAGAAAGACGAAGAGCGGATACTGAAGCTGGCTGCCGATCCTCAGTTGAGCAAAAACCAAAGTGACAATGCGAAGCGGTTCTTTGAAGTGCTGACCGAGGATAAACTAGTGGTTCCTCTGGAA
>QHXH01000764.1 GCA_003222855.1 Acidobacteriota bacterium | reverse complement strand
AAATCAGTCATCGTCACGATGATGCTGTTTCGCGCATTATAGCCGATGATTTTTGGCAATCGATTATCTCGGTAGTCGTATTGCGGCTGCAGAGTATAATCACTGGTCTTGATCTCAACGCCTGACCCGGCGGTTGTTTTTACTGCGGCTGTCACTGCCTCGCTCTTGCGCGCATTCTCTTGTTGAGCGTTTACCGCCTGCGTACTCTGCGTTACGACTGAGACAGTTAGTACCGCCGTGTCAGGCTCAACTCTGGCGACCGCCTCACCGGCCACGGTAACTTTTGTGGTGCGGTTGGATTTCTTTGCGCATCCAGTCGCAATTGAGAGCGAAATGCAAACGCTCATCAAGCACACAAATCTCGCTCTTGAAAAACCAAAGATTGGATTCTTCATTTCTTTTTCCTCCTCAACTGCAGTGGTCATTTATTGTTAGACGCAAAGCTCGCCTGGTGGTTCCGCGCGTGCCAGACCCGAATTCTTTTCTTATGAACGACGTTAAGGCGGCCGGCTTGCAGTTTTCTGTTGGCTTGACCTTGGAGTTTAGAAGTCCAACTCAAACTTGCCGCGCACAGACGTTCCCAGGCTATTGAAGAATTCACCGGCGTGCAGACTACCCAGATTATTCTGTACGTCGCGCGGATTGAAATGGTTGGTGATGTTGAAAATGATTACGCCGGCCCGCGCCTTCTTGTCGAAGTAAGGAACAGTGAAGCTTTTCAGGATCGTCGCGTCCAGCGAAAGGAAGGCCGGAAAACGCGTGAGGTTGCGCGTGCCGACGAAATCCAGCCGATCGTTCACGAATGAGAACGGAAAACCCGAACGAATTTCCAGGGCCGGCATAACGGTGAGACCGAAGGGAGCTTTCACTTCGCCATAAGCCAGAAAACGGTGCGGTATGTCGAAAGGCAGCGTTCCATATTGGTTCGCTCGCACGACGAAGGCGGGAAAGTCGCCGAGGAAATTGTCCGACGTGTTCAGGCTGCCCCGCGCTTTGGACCACACGTAGGAAATATTCCAATTATGGAAGCGCTCGTCGTTATAAAGCGCGAGCACTTGGAATTCGTTGTATCGGGACACTCCTCGACTCTTGAGGACGAGAAGTCCCCCGCCGTTGTTCGTTACTTTTGGGAAAAGGACCGGTTCGTTATTGGTGACCCGATGAAGATAGCCGGTTCGCAGGATCAAGTGTTTGGCCGGACGGTGGTCGATCTGAAGGCTCCAGCGCACGCTGCTTGCGTCTCGCAAGGGAGTTCTTTCCACATTCATGAACTCGCGCGGGCCATCGAGTATCGTTTGGCCATCGCGTGCGTAAGTTGTGACTACGCGCCCGGGGAAGCTGGTCTGAGGATTGATTCCCAATCCGCGTCCATCAACCAGCTCGTCATCATCATTAAGATTTTCAGGCTCGAAGTATCGAGTCGATAAGGCACTACGATCGTAAAAAAGACCAACCCCGGCGCGAACAATCAGGAGATCACTGCTGAACGGACGATAAAGCATCGAGACGCGCGGCGAGGTGTCGCTGTGATGGGAAATAGAGTTGCGATCAAAGCGCAGGCCCCCATCGTCGGTCGGCCCCTTGAAATCAATTCGCTGGCTAAGAGTTTGGTCACGTCGCCGGATCTCAATCGGCCGGAAGTTAAATTGGCCGGTCAGGTTCGTAAGATCTAATTCGCCGCCGAACTTGATTGAATGCTGGCCGAAGAGCGTTACTGTGCGCGCGAAATATTGTTCCTGCCACTGCCAACGTTGCGCGGCCCGGCGAGTGTCGGCGAAATAACTTCCCGTATTTCCGTCGGGGAACAGGACCAGCGGCTTTGATCCCTGGCCAAACACATCGAAACCGAAAGTCTTGTAAGCCAACAGTGAACTGAGAAAAGACTGATCATGAAAAGTTGCCTGCTCGGAAATTGAAAGGAGCGTCCCACGTTGCCTGGTGTTTGGAGTGGTTTCCTGCGGGTTGAAAGTGTTCAGTCCGACGTAGCGTTTCTTTTCCGGAAAGAGAGCGGCCACAAACTTCAACCGATTAGCACTGTTTACAGTGAGATCAAGTTGCGTGAAAGAGTTGAAGGCCTCAGAGGTTGAATTGTCGCGCGGCGCCGATAAACTGGGGACATAAATCCTTGAGAAGCGATATTCGAACGATTGGAGAAAGTTTAGCCGTTTCCGGATTACGGGACCTTCGAAAGTCAGGCGCGGCCGGAAAGAATCGACCTTGCCACTGATGATGTTGTGAAAGACCGGAAAGATACGCGCTGCGCCAAACTTAAACTTGTCCCCGCCCGTTTTGGTTTCCAAATTACTTGCGCCACCCGTGGCTTTGCCGAACTCCGCGGAGTACGGGTTCTCCTCGACGTGCACGTTAGCGGCGGCTTCCAATGGAATGTCAAAAGCCAGGTTCCCGGTGACCGGATCTGTGACATCTGCGCCGTTAACCGTATAGTTGCTCTCGCCCGCCCGAGTTCCCTTGATGTGGTCCTTACCAGCAAGGTCGCGGATAACGGTGGGCGTGAGCGGCAAAGCACCTTGAACATTGTCCGCGCGCAAAGGAAGCTGTTCCAGCTTCTGGGCGCGCACCGTATTGGAGGTGACCGTCTCTCCGCTGCTTAGTAAGCCCTCTTCGTCGCGGATCGTGACGGACTCAGAAAGCGTGGCGGTCAGGACGATATCGACGACGAGGTTAGCGCCCGTTGTCAGATGAATTTCCCGGGTGACGCGAGGGAGCCCGTCGGCTTCGGCTGTCAAAGTGTAGTTGCCCGCCGGCAGTTCGAGAAATGCGAAATTACCAGTGTCGTCTGAAACGGTCTTGAA
>QHXH01000763.1 GCA_003222855.1 Acidobacteriota bacterium | reverse complement strand
TTGGTCTACAGCGTCGAGCGTCGCTACCGCCCACCGGACGGTAACATCCTCGCTGGCACTTGGCAGATGACCGCGCCCTATAGCAAGGATAGCTCCACCGTCTTGCGACTCGAGCCGGAGCGGACTGCAGCGTGGCATAGTGGAGCTTGGGTTCGCTATCCCACGGCCGGGCAGCAGGGTTATTCCGAGATGATGTGGTATGCCGGCGGTCGATACATTTACATGCACTTCGAGGAGGGCTCGCCGCAGATTTGGCAGATCATCCAAATTCTTCCAGACGAGCTTCGCCTTCGCCATGCAAAGCGAGACTATACTTTCAAACGCATCTAACCAATCGCTGGAGCCAACCGCTGGCCGCTGCAATGACAGTAATTGAAATAAAACCGCGACCGTTTCAAGGATCGTTGCAAGCTCGCTTAACGTCGAAGAATAGCCTTGCGCTTGAAAGGCGCCTCCAACAAAAGGCTGGCGTGGTTGACATTGCGTGGGCTCGCACTATCCGTTGAGCGTGATCCTATCAGGAATTCTGGTGAGGCCTTTTGTCTTGCTCACAACACTGACTCTGAGCCCAGGATTTGCGGCCGCTGCATCCAATGATAACCTCACCGTTTACCGCGATATTCCCTACGACCATGTCGCCGGGGTGGATCCAAATCAACTTAGCCTCGATATCTATACTCCCAAGACAGGGACGGCTGCCGGCTGCGACCTGAAGCCAGTTGTTGTGATGATTCACGGTGGAGCGTGGCAAATTGGCGACAAGGCGAATCCTGAGATTGGCCCTCGCAAGGCGGCTGTATTCGTGAGTAACGACTTCGTGTATGTCGCGATCAACTATCGTCTCTCGCCGGCTGTTCAATACGCGACTCAGGCAGGGGACGTGGCCAAAGCTTTGGCTTGGGTAGCGGACAATATTGCTCATTATTCGGGCGATCCGGAACGCATTTACGTGATGGGGCATTCAGCGGGAGCACATCTTGGGGCGCTGGTTGCCGCAGAAGAACGCTACCTTAAACGTCAGGGGAATAGTCTCAAGATGATCAAGGGCGTTGTTCTTTTGGATACCGGCGCGTATGACGTGCCGTGGGTCATGCAGCATATTGCCAATCGGGGGCGTGATATGTTCACACCCGCTTTCGGCAATGATCCCAAGGTTTGGGCGGATGCGTCCCCGATCAATCATATTTCCGCTGGCAAAGGCATCCCTCCGATGCTGGTTCTTTACGCGAACCGGCCCCGCAGCGCCGAGGTTTCACGACGATTTGCGCAGGGGTTGAAACGTGCCGGGGTGCCGGCGGCGGCAGTTGAGGTCCAAGGGAAAGATCACAAAGCCATGAATGTCGACGTTGACAATCCCGATGATCCAGAAACCCGAATCATTCTGGACTTCTTGCGCGGCAAGAGCCTTCACATGATGCTGTGATCCGCGTTTACGATGAAGCTGGCAACGTGATCGTAACGCACGAACACAATGGCTTTTGCCAGTCCATGTCCGATAATTTCAGTTGAAGCACCCTAACATGAGCCTTGTCTGTTTCGTCCGCATTGCAGGCGCAGCCCTAGTCGCCCTAGTCGTTTGTGCTTGCGAAACTTTGCCAGAGGGCCCTTTCCCTCGCGCCACTGAGGTAGGTTGGTGGAACGACGAAGGCGCTTCCGGCCCCGCCAGAATCATTGTTCATGTCGGCGAACAGAAAGCGTACTTTTACAAGGGTAAACGTTTAGTTGGCGAATCGACCGTCTCGACCGGCAAGCCCGGGTTTTCTACGCCCCCCGGAAGCTATTCTGTTCTGTCAAAAAGCCCAGACCACGTCTCAACGATATTCGGCGATTACGTGGATGATTATGGGAATGTGGTGAGATCAAATATCGACGCTCGAAAGGATCGGCGTCCGCGAGGCAGCCATTTCGATGGCGCCCAAATGCCGTACGCCATGTTCTTCAGAGGCGGGTACGCCATGCATCAGGGATATGTACCACCCTTTGCTGCTTCCCACCGTTGCATTCGCTTGCCGAAGGGAATCGCGAGAACATTTTACGAGAATGCCCCCGTGAGTTTTGTGGACGATATTGGTGAGCGCACATATTCTCGCAGCGCAGAGAAAGTCGACAGGCGTCACTTTAAGTTGTTGTCGAGTCTTCCCTATCAGAGGTCGAATCGCCATTCAACGTCTCCTCGATTCAGCAGAGTTACCTCAGTTGCCCCTCGCCTCACAACGAGTTACTCTGCGGCGGCAATGCTGCTTAATACAGCAACATGCACACGAAAAAAGCTAGTATCGCACCTCGTAGTCTACAACTTGAATATTCACAATTGGCGCACCTCGAAGCGGAGTTCATAGCGATCTTTCAGCGGACGCTGGCAACGGCAGAAGAGTTTTTCCAATTTAATCGCGCATGAAAATCGAGTGTGGCGTTCGCGTTTTAGCAGTAATACTCATTGCAGCATCAATCACATCGTGTGTTGCTCCGGACATGCGGCATCAGATAGTCATCAGCGCGCGCGATCAGAAATTAGCTCTTCTCGATCGTGGC
>QHXH01000761.1:789-2447 GCA_003222855.1 Acidobacteriota bacterium | reverse complement strand
GAACTGTTTGTAAAAGTAGAAGAAGAGTGGCGCAACAAAGAGCATTTGCTTGACGACCTCGGCATTCACGGACGGTGAATAGCCTCGAAGGTGCGTGAAGGGTAGTCGATCATGAAATACAGAATTATTCAGTTGAGTCTTATCCTATTCGTCATCGCCGGCAGTTTCTTGGTTGCGGTGGCGCAGGGTTTCCCTTATGGCGACTTCGAGCGGCGCACTTTACAAGACTTAGTAAAGATCAACGAGCAGGAAGACAGCGAAGATCTTAAACGATTTCCCGACCAAAGCCAGTTTGTTTTTCGTGGCAAGACTCTGCCTTCCGTCGTGCGCCTGACCTACATCGGCGAGTCACGCCCACTTGGAGCCGAGCGAAAGAAATTCATCGAGCTATGGGCCACTTCTTATTACAGGAATCCAGGATACGCAAACCTTTACGAAGCCGAGTTCCTCTTCAAAGAGGGCATCACAGAGTACTGGCTACCGGTTCAAAAACAGGTGGCGAAGTATTTTGATGGGGAGCTGAAAAAAAGCGAGCTGGTGGATCTTTATCTGATTCGACCCGGTGGTTTAAGAGTCAAAGGCAAAATCGATTGGATTTTTCTTGTCGAAGAGTTTCAGCAGCCGAGGGATTGATCTTCAAGTTTGCAATTAGAAAAAGGAAGAAGGGTTTGGGTTGGTGTCGAGGTCGTCGCGGCTGAGGAGGCGAGCGAGGCTTTCTCGTACGGACTGATGGAGGCGGGCGCACTGGGCACGGAGACTCGCGAAATCGGCGAAGCGCGCGTGGCGATTACAGCTTATTTCAACGATACGATTGATGAGGAAGTCGTCCGCGGCAAACTGCTCGGCGCACTCAGCGTCTACAATCTTTCGCCGGCTTTACTGCGGGAACTGAGAATCCACGAAGTTGTCGATCGTGACTGGCTCGCTGAATGGAAGAAGGACTGGCAGCCGGTTGCAGTGGGCGACCATTTCATAATCGCGCCGCCATGGAGCGAAATCAACGACGCCAGAGGCCGCATCGTGATTCGTATCGAGCCGGGTATGGCCTTTGGCACCGGCACGCACGAGACTACGCGCCTTTGTCTCGAGACCATTGAAAAACATTTCGAGGGCGGGAGCTTTCTTGATGTGGGCACCGGCACGGGCATCCTGGCAATTGCCGCCGCCAAACTGTTCCCGGAGGCGCGTATCGAGGCATACGACACTGATGGTGATGCTGTTGCGATCGCGCGCGACAACGCTCAACTGAACAACGTCTTGAGCAGCGTCGATTTTCGGGTCGGGACCATCGACGAGACTACCGCCTCTGCCGACTGTGTCTGCGCAAATCTAACGGCTGATGCAATCCTGCCGCTGCTGCCAGCGCTGCTGGGGGCAACGTGTGGCCGCTTGATTCTTTCCGGCATTCTGGTTGAGCAAATTGATTTAGTTCGCTCGAGCTTGAACGATCTCGGCATTTCCATGTCGTACGACATTGTCTCCGCCGGCGAATGGGCCGCAATTATTGTTTGATGACTCGCCGAAGATTTTATGTGCCGCTCGACGCTTTCGCGGCAAACGGAAAGTCGGGCACCATCGCCGGAGACGAAGCCCGGCATCTACGCGATGTTCTGCGCCTGACTAGCGGGGATGAGGTGTTCGTGTTCGATGGCCAGGGC
>QHXH01000761.1:0-774 GCA_003222855.1 Acidobacteriota bacterium | reverse complement strand
GGAAGTCGAACGAGCCTCTGCCAACTTCAACGTGATTGAAGAGGTTGGACCGGCGTCTCCTGAATCGCCATTGAAAATGACGCTTGCCGTTGCCCTGCTTAAAGGCGACAAGTTCGACCTGGTGGTGCAGAAAACTACGGAATTAGGCATCACACGCATAGTCCCTCTCAAGACAATCCGCGCGGATGTTCGATTACACGATCCGGCTGACGCCCAGAAGCGCATCACGCGCTGGCAACGTATCGCGCTCGAAGCTGCCAAACAATCAGGCAGGGCATTTCTGCCGCAGGTTGCCGCGCCGGCTGAGGTTTCATTATGGCTGCATAGCAATGAAAGCATTAGCGAACAGCGCATAATGTTTTCCGAAAGAGGTGGCGCGCCCTTGCTGGAAACCATCAGCGACTGGGGAGCGAAACCCGCAACGATGGCGGCGCTGGTCGGATCTGAAGGAGGATGGTCCGATGAAGAGTTGCAGCAAGCCCGCGAAATTGGATGGCAGATTGTGACGTTGGGCGGGCGCACGTTGCGCGCCGAGACTGCGGCGATCGTGGTCACCAGTTTGCTGCAACATCTGTTTGGTGATTTGAAGTGACTTATGCCACGACCAATGCCTGCCTTATTTCGCTTTCTGCAGAGTCTCTTGAACAACCCGAACCTTTTCCCCTGCCGTCTGGCCGCGGTACCTGATTCAGACGGGACTTACCACCGCTCTGGCCCGCGATTCTTGCACTCGGCGCTCGGATGTGTGATTATTGGTCCATGAAAGTTATCATT
>QHXH01000126.1:7108-8216 GCA_003222855.1 Acidobacteriota bacterium | reverse complement strand
ATTCAATTGCGCGTTGTATTCTGGGCCAGTCGCCCGCGTTTAGTTTAGCTGCTTCGTCTGAATCAAATTTTTGTAAGACTCGATGAAGACGCTCGGGCCCGTAACGTTCTCTAATTCGGGTCAACCGTTGGCGCAGATCCTCATCTGTCGCCGGACTCGGAAAGAATGGTTGGCGCAGCGCGCGCAGATAAAAACCGGTGCCGCCTACCAGGACGGCCGTATGATCACGCGATTCAATCTCCTGTATCTTCTGAACTGCCGCGCGCGCCCAATCAGCCGCGGTGAAAGTTTCGAGAGGAGAAACAAAATCGATCAGGTGATGCGCAACGCCGCGCCGCTCTTCCACGGGAACTTTCGCGGTCGCAATTTGTATTTGCTGATAGACCTGAACTGAATCGCAGTTGATAATCTCGCCGCCTACGCCGAGCGCGACCTCGATTCCCAAAGCGCTCTTGCCAGAGGCGGTTGGGCCAACGATCACAATAATGTGGCGCAAATTGTTAATTTGCGTATTCGCAGAGTTCTCTCGCACGTTGATTCAATTCACGCAAACTGGTAGTTTGCGCTACCGCGCGATGATAAGACGAATCGCGATCACGAGCCAGATAAGGGCGAGCAGGAGAATTGCGCCGATGATTTGATTGCGGGAGAAACGCACAAGTGGAGAAACGTGACTTCCGATGAATTACAAACTAAAAATTGCGGTCACGTCTAAGCTGAAGTCAGGCAACAGCGGACTAGTTACCTGCTGTCCTTCACGCAGGGAAGCTACGCTTTCAAGCCGTGCACCTTGTGATCGGTAAACTTCGACCGAGCGATTTTCACTATCAATGATCCAATATTCCGCAATGCCGTACTTTGCGTACAGTTGCCGCTTAACCAGCAGATCGCGATTACGGTTCTCTTTACCCGGTGACAGAATTTCAATCACCAAATCAAGTCCTGCGGTAAACTTGTTATCGCTGACAACCTCAGGCCAGCGTTCGTTACGAACAAAAACAAGATCGGGAATCACCGCGTCGTAGTTGCTGAAGATGGCTCCTGCGCCGGGAACAATGACTCCGACAGGATTGGCGTTGAGATAGTTGCCCAAGGCGATCTGCAGATT
>QHXH01000126.1:0-7085 GCA_003222855.1 Acidobacteriota bacterium | reverse complement strand
TCCATCGATCAATTCGTAGCGATTATTGTCGTCAGGACAGGAGTCCAGATCGGCGACGGTTAGCAGAGGCTCGATTCTAGCGGCCATTTCTATTACCCCAAGGCGCAGAATTACGTGTCATTAGCGACAATCTAGCACAAGTCGAACGATGCGGATAGTAAAGGAATTTGCAATGAGACGGCGAGCGAGTTAGCGTCTTACTTTGCGGTTTTTCTTCGCGGCTCTGCGTCTTTGCGTGGAAATTGCTGTACGGAAAAGTTGTTTTCACGCAAAGACGCCAGGACACGCAAAACCAAGTTAAGACGGTACCGGGAGTCAAACGTGTAAATTGACGATGGAGACCTAATAAAGCCTGGTCAACTCGATCCCCGTGTAATAAGTCTTCAGAATCTGTTCGACATTGAGTCCTTGCTTCGCCAAACCATACGCGCCGAACTGACACATGCCGACACCGTGGCCCCAACCACGGCCGGTGAAAATGAATGACACAGGGCGATCATTTTCGTTATAGACGCGATCGATGACGAACAGTTGCTCTTTCAATCCAAGTGCCGAACGAATTCGTCCGCCGCGAATGTGCGCTATGCCTTGAGTTCCGATAACTTCCAGGTCGATCACCCGCCGCGACGAACCTTGTTTCGCGATGCGCAGGTCGGTGATCGCTCCGATGCCGCGCACTGATCTGCCGAGGCGTGCCTGCACCGCGCCGAGATTCATTTGCGCTGTCCAATGACTCAGCGACGAGAATCGATCGGCGGCGGCGCCGTTGTTTGCTGGCCTCACCTCGAGATAATCGACTTGTCCCCTGGCGCTGACGTGAAAGACGACGGGCTCGCCGCCAACCAGCGCGAGCGATTTCATCTGATGAAGGTTCTCGCCGAATTCACGAAACAGAAACGCTTCGCTGCTAACTGCGATCGGCAGGTCCTTACCTTTGTTTGAACGCAGCATCATGATGCCGCTGGCAGCCGGACGCGAAGTTCCTTTCTGGATCGCAAGCAGATTCTTTGATTCCAGTAATCTGGCGATCGCATGCAGCGCGTGCGATCTCGGCATCACTTCTTTCGGCCGCAGCGTAGCGTCGGCGAAAAGCGAAAGCGCTCCATCGCGAAGCAGCATCGCTACGTCAGCGCGATTCGCGGCGGGCACGTCTTCACCGTCGCGAAAGCTGAGCAGGTAATCAGTGTCTGCGCTGTTCAGCAAAGTATCCGCCCGCCGATCGCCATACACCGCGGTCATTAACGCCGTGCTGAACGCCGGCGTCTTCGCCGCATCGTCCGGTGCTTTAAAGACAGTGTTGCGGGCAACGCGCGCGGCTGCATTGAGCCATTCGCGACCTTCGGATTCCGAAACACGCGATGAAAGCCACGAACTGGAAACCCTGTCGGTAGGCAGCGCGAAACCGTTCACCGCGAGCAACGCGACGTCGCGCGCATAAACGAGATCGCGTTCGTCTTTAATCTCAAAAAGATCGCGCGAGCTCTTGATCGTGAATGGCGCGAACGCAGCTTTCCCCTCAACCGCGCATTCGCGTCCGCGCAGGTAAGGAACTGCTTCGTTGAAGATATTCTCCGCGTCTTCAGTGCGTCCGCCGCAGGTCGACGTATAGAGAGCATTAATCGGCTCGCCGTTGTAAGTTGCGATAACGCCGCGCGTTTGATCGACTGCCTGCGAAGTCAGCGAAGTCTCGCTCGTCAACCCGCGATAAACCTGCGAGCGAGTCGTGGGCAGCAGATCAAAACCTTCGGACGAGAATTGCCCACGATTCTTGACAGCGTATGTGCGGGCTGCTATCGCCTGCGCTTTCAGCGCTTCGAGCGCCGGATAAGAGAGTTCATTTGGCACGACGCCGCGGACGTAGTCTTCCAATCCAATCACGTTGACGACGGTAACTGAGCCGTGCGTGTTGGCGAACACTTCGATCTTGCCGCGGAAAGGTTTGTCGTTGAAGCGCACCGGCGCGCTCTTCTCATCGCTCGATGCAAACACCAGCGGCGCGCTCGAGCGAAGTGAAGGCGCCTCGCCCCGCGAAAACGCGACCAGTTCCCGAGTAGGTGACGCTGCCCGCGCGGTGTATTTGATTTTGCCGGCAGAGTTGGCTGCGGACGATGTCGGTGGCGAGCTCTTCGCCGCCGTCGTGTTGGGAAGTTGTTTCTGCGTTTCCTTCAAGGCGACGACTTCGAACCCCGCGTCGTCCAACTTCGTCCTGACCTCCTCGAGCTCAGGCTTGGTTTGCTTCTGAATTATTACTTTCCATTTATTACCTGAGTCCGCCGTTACCTGCGGCTGTTCATCCGCATCCTGACGGACGGCATCGCTTAGGCGATCAGCGTCTTCGCGTGAGAGAGAAGTCGCCAAAATCATCTCGTACGACCGATCGTTTGAGACCTGCGACGGCGTAAGCATGCGTGACTCAACCCGGACGCGGGTGGTTTCAAGCGGCTGGTTACTCGAGTCAATTTCCGAAACGTTCAGCAATCGCGCAGTCGTTGAAATTGTCGCCGCGCTGGTGCCGGTCGACAGCGCGATACGCATTACGGGTTCGTCCAAGAGCGTGACCGCGGTTAGACCCTCAGTGGTCTTCTTTACAACGGACTTGGACTCTGTAGGCCAATTGCTTTTTGGTTTGTCGCGCGCATCCTGGGCGATAACGGGTCCGCTCGAAGCAGAAAGAAAGGTCGCGACAAGCAGCATGATCGCAATAGCTTTTGAAGAATGAATCATGATTCTGATCGAGCCATTAACGGGGAGCAGGCGGGCGCATCTATATTACTACAAAAAGTTTTCGCGCGATCGAGAAAATTGAGTAGCGGGTTAATCGGGTGTTGCTGTCACCGGGGCGGTAGCGCCGATGCTCGATCTTATTTCGCCGAGTTCGTCTTATCCAACGCAGCTCGCAAACCGCGGGCGAGTTTCAGGGCATCATCATTAGCCCAGAAATGCATGAAGAAAAGGCGCGGCGATTCTTCCAACATGTGACCGTGCACAGCGGTCACCGCGATTCCATTTGCCCTCAGCGCCGCTATCACCGGATTGACTTCGCCGGCAATCAACACGAAGTCGCCGGTGATCGCCGCCTGACCTGGGCCCGTCGGCTGAAAATTGATTGCGGTGGCCAGACCCATGGAGGCCGGAATTGGTTCAGCGCCGCGCCCCATTTCGCCTTCCGCAATCTTTTCCGATCGCGCGACGGCGAACTGATACACGCCTCCGTTGATTTTTCCTGAGCGGCCCATAATCTGATCGATCTGTTTGGTATCCAGATCGATCTGATCCGCTGATTGCGGCGGCGCCGCGGCAGTTAAAGGGGTCTTACTCAAGGCGAGCGCATCGTGAATTGTCTGCGCGAGTTTCACAGCGTCGCCATGAGCGCTAATGTGCATGTACATGATGCGGGGCGATTCGTTCAGCACGTGATTGTGTAAGGCGGTGATTTCGATCTTGCCTTCCTGCAATTTGCCGATGACTGGGCCAACTTCATCTTCGAGCAGCACCAAATCGCCCATGACCATCGTCTCTGCAGCCATTTTTCTGAACGCCAGCCATGAGCCGAGCGCGAGTGCCGGCTTGATCTCGACATCCCCAACCTTCACGTGCAAATCAGTGCGCGGCAAACCGATTTTGTAAACACCGTCCGGCTGTACGGTGCCGGCTTTGCCGATTGCTTGCTCGATTTGCTTCCAATCGAACGGCGGTTGTGCATTCGAAGCACACGAGACAGCAAACGCTGCCAGCAGCGCCACCAGAGTCATGAGGTAAAGGCGATCGTAGTGGTGAAGTTTGAATGTGGCACGCGCATCCTCTGTGTGATTCACGGGCGGGACGCCCGTGCCACCTCGCCAAACTGCGCCACTACCAAGCCGATCACGAGCGACCTTCAGATGATCGAGAACCGTGGACAAGTTTTGACTTGGCATGATTACCGTCTCCTTGGTTTGCAGCCCATTGGTTTGCAACCTAATTATTGTCTCGTATCGTGGCCATGAAAGCGAAAGAGCCCACGACACCAAACACACCGGCCACGACAAATGGCGTCTGGGGAGAAATCTTCCACAGCAATCCGCCGACTGCCGCGGCCGGAGTGATCGCCAGACTGCGCAGCAGGTAATAGAGGCCAACGCTTCGCGCGCGCAGTTTCGGTTCCGCAAAATCAACAATCATTGCTTTGCGCGCCGGCTCACCAATTTCCCGCAGCCCGCCGATAATGAAAGCGATGACGAGGCCCATGAAGTCGCGCGCGCTGACGACAGCCAGCGGATAAAGCGCGAACGCGCAAAAAGTGGCGATGATGAATGGCCGTCGCCCTATTCGATCCGCAGCCTTTGAGGCCGGCAAGTAAATCAAGAGTGTGGTGGTGAACAAAATGGCGAGCAGAGTTCCAAACCGCGCGACCGAAACGTGCAGTACGTCTGTGACGTAGAGAATCACCAGCACGTCAGTCATACCTTCGCATGTTCGTATGAAGATATCGGAAATCAGCAGACGCTTCAGGCGGCCATGAAACGACTTCCAAACCCCGAATATATTTATGGATCGCTGCGCTTCGTGCGCGATATTGATGATGCGGATCAGAAAGACAGTCGCCAACGCAATCACCAGGGTCGCGATCAATCCCATCCGAATACCGGTTCTTATTCCGTACCGGGCGATAAGCCAACCCCCGATCAGCGGAGCAATGACGATTGGCACGCGTTTGAGAATCGACTGCACCGAAAATCCCATCGCGCGTTTGTGGGGAGGCAGAGCGTCGCCAATGACCGCGAAGATCGCCGGCGAAGCCATGCTTTGCCAGGCCATCGCGAATGCCAGGGCCGCAAATGCGAAAGGCCACGACGGTCCTAATAGATAAATCAGGTAACCGACGCACGCGAGGGCGAGAAAAACTAGAAACGCTCGTCGCCGGCCGAACCGATCGGCGATCCAGCCGCCCGGGTACTGATATATTGCGTCAAGAAAATCCTCAGCTGTTCCGAATAAACCGATCACCGGCACCGTCGCGCCCAGCGCTTGCAGATACTTCGGCAAAAACTTCTTCCAAAGCTCTTCGCCGAAACCCAAAAGGAAAACTGCGCCGGAAGCTGCCGTTACGTTTCGCTCGAGACTTAGAAAAGTTTTGATGCGCTCGGTCTTATTCTGCGATAAGTTCGGTGTCATGAACTCTTCTGGTTTTACCACTAATGTCTGACTTTGCGGTTTTTCTTTGCGGCTCCGCGCCTTTGCGTGAGAACTGTTGTACTAAAGAAGTAATCTCACGCAAAGACGCAAAGGCGCAAAGACACGCAAAGTCAAACTAAGACACTGCCGTTTTGCCGAGGGCCTTGACTGCCAGGGTGTGAAACTGCCGGCGGACGCTGTTGATGTTCGTGAAGGGCAGCGTGCGCGCATGCGTCCGATTCGTTAACAGGATGAAAACCCGTTGAGCTGCGGCATCGATCCAGCAACTTGTGCCGGTAAAGCCGGTGTGGCCAAAGGCAGCGGCTGGCAGACTCGATCCCGCGGTTGATTCCTTTGTCACAGCGAGTTGCCAGGCAAACGAGCGCGCTTCATTCAAACCCTCAGTCATGTTCCGCCGGAACAGTTCGCAGGTTGCGGGCTTGAGCAGTTGTGACTGCCCGGCGATGAATTGGTTTGCCAGCTTGAGAGTTTCTTCAGCGCTCGAGAACAGTCCGGCATGACCTGCAACGCCGCCGAGAAAGTACGCGTTGCCATCGTGAACCTCGCCCCATACGATGCCCTCTCGCCAGTTGTAAGTATTGGATGAAAAGTCGCGCTCACACATGTCGCGTTCGTAAGCATTGCCGTTTTCGCACGCGGCCACACCAGTGCGCGCGGCTTGCGAGGGATTGAAAAACGTTTGGCCGAGCTGAAGTAGTGTGAAGATTTGATCCTGTGCCAAATCCTTCAGCGTCAAACCGCTTAATCGTTGCAGGAGAAACCCCAGGACTATGAACCCGAGGTCACTATAAACGACGCGCTCGCCAGGTTTATTTTGCAGCGGCTCCGTGGCAATGGTCGCGAGAACCTTGTCTCTATCACTTGTCAGCAGATATAGCGGCCGCCACGCCGGCAGACCAGAAGTGTGTGTGAGAAGCTGGCGGACAGTGATCGGCGACTTACCCTGACGATCGAATTCAGACAGGTAGCTGGAGATCGGCGCCTCGATCGTAAGTTCGCCCGATTCGACAAAACGCGCGGTAAGCAAGCCGGTAATCAAAGGCTTTGTCAGTGAAGCGAGATCGTAGATTGTGTCCCGGCGGGCGGGAATATGTTCCGGCTCGCGCACCGCGTCGCCGAGTGCGTCCGCAAAAATCTCATGACCTTTTTCAGCAACAACATAGACAGCGGAAGGGAAGTCGCCGGCGTGAATGCGGTCAAGCAGAAAAGAAGAGATTTCGTTTTGGCGTGCTACTGGAATAGCGTCATGTTAACTCAATCATGCGACGCTCTAAAGCAGAAATGAGATCACGCGGCTCAATCATCACAATTTGCGGGCCGCGAGATAGGCGGCGACAACGAACAGAGAATTAAGGTTGTGAACGACCGTTTTGTTGCTGGCGGACGATGTCGATCAAAGCGTCAAGGCGTTTGTCGGTGTGGGCGATCGATTCTTCGGTTCGTCGTTGCGCTTCGGCGAGTTCGGCCATAGCCTTCTTCAAACGCTCGTCGCCTTCGCTTCGTGCGGTCCGCTCACGCAGTCCCGCCCTGACCATGAGCTTCGCGATTCTTTCCAGACGCGAAAGGCGTAGGTCATGCTTCTCGTCATTAACCGCGACCCGCGCCAAAGTCTCGACGATGAACTCCATCTTCCGTTCCATTTGTTCATTCGTCATGAGAGCTTCTTCGACCGCGATGCGTTTTCAGCGTGTTACGTGCCGCCGTTTGCTCGTAATACTAGCAGTGATTAGGACGAGCGCGAAAGAGCAATCTTTTGCAGAATTATTCGCAAACTCGCTTAACTATCTTGGACAAAAGACGCTGCTCCGATTCTTACCGTGTGCTCGTGAATTTGCTCGAGCGTCCGTAAAGCCAGTGACAAAGCCCTTCGTCCATCCTCGCCGGAGACGAGCGGCTTTGCATGATCGATC
>QHXH01000125.1 GCA_003222855.1 Acidobacteriota bacterium | reverse complement strand
TATTTGCCGGCAACTATACGGTTGATCTGATTGTTCGAGATCGGCTGTCAGGAAAGGTAGCCGCGAGACGAGAGAAACTGGAATTGCCAGCGGATGATGCAAGCTTTTGGACCACGGAAGCAGTCCTGAGCCGGCACGCAGAGCCGCTCAAGCAGACGGCGCGAAACGGTGATGTCTTCACGCAAGGTAACGTACAGATTCGCCCATCGCCCAGTCGCGAATTTCAGGCAACCGATAATCTGATCGTTTTCTTCCAACTTTATAACGCCGCCCTTAACCGCGAAATAGGGACGCCGCTGGTGAGAGTCACGGTCACGCTGATGAAAGACCGCAAGCCGGCGGCAAGGCCTATCGATTATCAACTGACAGAGACTTCAACCAATCCGGTGCCTCATTTGACGTTTGCCAAATTTATCAAGCTTACTGGTCTGCCTCCGGGAGAGTACTCAGCCATGATTGAAAGCCGGGATCTCGTGCAGCAGAAAGTTGGGAGGCAACAGGCGTCTTTTGTAATCGTACCGTGAACGTGGACGAATAACGATCTATAAACATTTCGCCGCTACGGGCTCCCCAACCATGTTCATGAACCGTCGCGACCATTATTGAGGAGTTCTTAAGCTCTCGGACTTTTTCTGAAGACTGTTGCTGAGCTTGATAATCGCCAGCAAGTCTCGATCGGCATTGGCTTTGTTTTCTCTGGCTTTGGCGGCATCTTTCGAATCGATCGTAGCCGCGTTCTTTAGCGCCGGGTTTTCGGTGAAGCTATCGATTAGCTTACAGAGTCTAACCAGGGCGCCAATCATCTCTTCGCTTTTCAGTTCAGGCGCTTTGTTTTCCTTCTCACCTTCTGCGGCATGCGCGCGCATGTAAAGATTCAGCCGGCTGGCCCGCTTATTTATTTCAGCCGTCTGTTCGGAGATGAGCCGGTAATCGAGTGGTTTGTGCGCGACCAGATTTCGCGCGATATCATTACGCAGAACCTGAATGCGGGTGAAGTCCTCCTTCATGTTTACTATTGCGGCCTGCACCAGTTTTTGGTTTTTTTCCTCGGTGCCGGCATCGACCTCTGCACTTCGCAGTCTGCCTTCGTCCACCTGCCGCGCGCGGTCGTCGAGGTTTGGATTATTGTTCGGCGGCGGTCCCGCTCCGGCAGGTTTCCCCTGCGCCATGGTGGTGCCGGCCAGACACAGCGAGAAAATTGCGGCTGCTAAGAGACCGAGAAGGTTGGTGGCAACAATTAGACGATAATTCATAAAGTCCTCTCTCAACTATCACTTTGCATCGCGGCCCGAATACGGCGCGATGACATCACAAGCGGCTGGTTAACTGGTAACGTTATTCCGGCTACATCGAAGTCTCTCGAAATATTTGATTCGGTTCGGGCCGTTCGAACGATTTGATGAATTCTGTTTGACCACACTTATCTTCCGTTTGCTGCCGGAGTCCGTTTATAGACCCGGACATAATCGACCTGCATCTGTTGCGGAAAAACTGTTGTTGTATCCGGGTTCCCGGGCCAGCCGCCGCCGACCGCCACATTCAGAATAATAAAGAACGGATGATCGAAAACCCATTGTGCGCCGGCGGGCAGGTCCGCCGGAGTGCGCGTCTTGTACAACGATCCATCGCCATAAAAGCGGATAACGTTGGGTTCCCACTCAACAGCGAACTCATGGAAACTATCAGAAAACTTCTGACTGTTGGCCAACATGTAAGCCGCACTCACGCCGCTCCCACCCGAGTAACCTGGTCCGTGAAAAGTGCCATGAACTATCGACGGCTCCCTGCCGATATTTTCCATGATGTCGATCTCGCCGCAGTTGGGCCAGTGTGCTTTATCGATGTTGTCACCCAACAACCAGAATGCCGGCCAGATGCCCTGGCCGTAGGGAATCTTAATTCGCGCCTCAAACCGTCCATAGGCCTGGCTGAATTTATTCTTAGTGAGCAACCTGGCCGAGGTGTAGTTGCGCGGTATGTTGTCAGGGCCGGTAAAGTTTTCGTTTATCGCTTTGATGACGAGCGAGCCACCCTCAAGATGCGCGTTCGCAGCGCGGCTCGTGTAGGTTTCGAGTTCGTTGTTACCCCAACCCTTGCCGCCAACATCAAAGGACCACCTGGTTGAATCAATTGGGGAACCGCTCGCAACATTGAACTCGTCGCTCCACACCAGCTTCCACGCTGCCGGATTGTCGGCGGCTGATGGTGCTGAAGACGCGAGCGGCGCCGAGCCGCCAACGATCGTAAACAGAAGAATTATCAGCCCGCCAACAGTCTTCGTGGCGGCAGACAGTTTTCTCCTGGAGAGAGGGCTTTGAATCCTATTTATGTTCAAGCAGGAAATCTTTTTGTTAGCCACTTTCGATAGCCTGTGTCCACCATGAATCAGCTACAATGCGCGTCTATATGGGTGCGGCGATTATGTCACGATTTTGGCCTTGAAAGGGAGGGCTAATTATCTGAAGGATGAGGTCAGTACCAGGAGCGATAGCGACCGGGTAACAATTATGTCAGTGTCGATTATTGCCATGGGTTTTGACCCAGTCGCTACCGGTCCTGGTACTGACTCGGTCACGTCCGCCGGCAAATCAGACCACTACCAAACGAAAGTGAAGACTTGCTACTCATGAAGACTACCAAATACAGCGACCTGTTGGTGATCGCGATCTGTACTTTGACGCTGATCTCTCCTATTTACGGACAGACCCCAACAGTCAACGTGCTCGCGCCGGCGCAACTGAATCTCATGCCGGTGCCTGCGTCCGTGCAGATCCAGACGGGCCGCCTGCCAATCCACAGCAGTTTCAATGTCGCAGTCAAGAACTACGCCGACGATCGTTTGCGCGCCGGCATCGCTCGCATGCTCACGCGGCTCGCGGGACGAACGGTATTGACTCTGCCGGCTGACCTCGCGACCGATGAAGGCGCTGCCACGCTGGTGGTGCAATGCGAAGGGGCCGGCGAGATTATTCCCTCTCTGAGTGAAAACGAAAGCTACACCCTGGAAATCAACGACAGCAAGGCGCGGCTGGCAGCCCCGACAGTCGTGGGCGCGCTACGCGGCCTCGAGACCTTTCTGCAACTGCTTGAGGGCGACCGCGACGGATATTATCTGCCGGCCATCAAGATCCAGGATCAACCGCGCTTTCCCTGGCGAGGTTTACTAATCGACGTGGCGCGTCACTACGAGCCGATGGAAGTTCTCAAACGAAATCTCAATGCGATGGCGGCGGTGAAGCTCAACGTCTTTCACTGGCACTTGACCGAAGACCAGGGTTTTCGCGTCGAGAGTAAGAAGTTTCCCAAACTCCACACGCTTGGCTCAGACGGTCTCTTCTACACACAGGACCAGGTGCGCGAGATCATTGCCTACGCTCGCGACCGCGGCATTCGGGTAATGCCGGAGTTTGATATTCCCGGACACAGTACGAGCTGGCTGGTTGCTTATCCCGAGATCGGCAGCGCCCCCGGTCCTTACAAGATTGAGCGCGGCGCGGGAATCTTTGAGCCGGCGCTCGATCCGACGCGCGAACAGACATACAAATTCCTCGACGGGTTCCTGGGCGAGATGGCCGGACTGTTTCCTGACGCGTATATGCACATCGGCGGCGACGAGAATGAGGGCAAACAGTGGGATCGCAATCCGCAAATCCAGGCCTTCATGAAAGAGAAAGGCATCAAAGACAATCACGCGTTGCAGGCTTACTTCAATCAACGCATTTTGAAAATCCTACAAAAGCACCACAAGAAGATGATTGGCTGGGACGAAATACTCCATCCGGATCTTCCTCAAGACGCAGTCATTCAGTCCTGGCGCGGACCTTCATCGCTCGCAGAGGCCGCAAAGAAAGGCTACAACGGAATTCTTTCAGCGGGTTATTACATCGATCTGATTTTTCCGGCCGCTCAACATTACCTGGCCGATCCGATTCCCGCGGACACCTCGCTGACGCCGGACGAAGCGAAACATATTCTCGGCGGCGAAGCTACCATGTGGGGCGAGTGGGTCAGTCCGGAGACTATCGACTCGCGCATCTGGCCGCGCACCGCGGCCATCGCCGAGCGGCTTTGGTCGCCGCGCAACGTTACCGGCATTGAAGATATGTACCGCCGCCTGGCGGTAGTCAGTCGAGAACTGGAAGAGTTGGGACTGACTCACGAAAAGAATTACGGCATGTTGCTTCGCCGCCTGGCGGCGAGCGAGAACACCGGACCATTACGAACGCTGGCATCGATAGTCGAACCAGTCAAACAATATCGCCGCTATCAAATGCGGCCCCAGACGATGCTCAGTCCGCTCACCGGGTTGGTCGACGCTGCCCGGCCCGATAGTGAAACTGCTCGTCACTTCACTTCGAACGTCGACGCTTTCCTGTCTGACGCGCCGCGCTTTACGCTCTATCGATCGGACCTCGAACGCACCCTGGCTGAGTGGCAAACGGCAAGCCGTGCACTTGGACCGATGATCGATCAATCACCCGCGCTGCAAGAGGCCAGGCCGCTGGCAAATAACTTGTCGGCTATCGCAGACGCAGGATTGGAAGCGATCTCGTACCTATCTTCAGGCAGCGCGCCGACGACGGAGTGGCGTCAGGCACAGCTGGCCCGGCTAGATGAAGCAGCGAAACCAAAAGCGGCGCTCGAGTTCGTTGTCATTACCAGCGTGCGCGAGCTGGTGATTGCAGCCGGTGAGTTGCCCCAGCTTCGATCGATGACGCCGGCGGAATGGAAGAAGCGAGTCAACACACAAGCCACGCCCGGCAAGAATTAGCCGGCTACAAAACCGTTTCATTCTCGCGTTATGAAGATCATTCTTCTCCTGTTTCTGACGGCCGTTGTTTTTGCGCTGCCAGGCTCTCCTGAGATAGAGGCACAGGCTCCAAAACCTTCAGCGCCAATCCAATTCGTAGATATCACGGCGGCGGCTGGTATCAACTGGAGCATCAAAACGCTCGTCCCTGGACCAAAGTATCTAATCGAGACGATGGGTGGTGGCGGTGGTTTCATCGACTATAACGGCGATGGCTTACTGGACATCTATCTCGTCTGCTACTCGCAAAATCCGCAGCCTGACGGAGACAGCATGTTAAGAGACGTTTTGTATCGCAATAACGGCGACGGCACTTTCACGGACGTCACTCAGAGTGCAGGTATCTCAAATAGCATGCGCGGTATGGGTTTGACTGTCGGAGACTATGACAATGACGGTTGGCCCGACATTTACATCACCGGCTTCGGCGCAAGCAAATTGTACCGCAACAACGGAAATGGAAAATTCACCGATGTGACTGAGCGGGCGGGGGTCAACAACGATCTCTGGGGATCTAGCGCAGCTTTCTTTGACTATGACAACGACGGTTATCTGGACCTCTATGTTTGCAACTACCTCACTTACGACGAAAAGAACCTTCCCTGCACTCTCTATGACGGCAAACCATACTGCTCAATCGCAAATTTCAAAGGTTCCTCAGCCAGGCTTTTTCATAACAATGGAGACGGAACTTTTACCGACGTAAGCGAGAAGGAGAAAATCGCCAACCCGAAGGGAAAAGGTCTGGGTGTCGTGGCACTGGACTATGATAACGACGGACGGATGGACATTTTTCAAGCTAACGATGCCGCGGCAAACTTCCTTTATCACAACGACGGCAACGGAAGCTTTTCCGAAGTAGCACTCGCAGCCGGTGTGGCTTTTGATCCGGACGGCAATGCGCGCGGTGGCATGGGTGTGGACGCCGAGGATCTCGACGGCGATGGCTATCTAGAGATTTTTGTGGCGAACTTTTCCAACCAAACAAACG
>QHXH01000760.1:2295-2622 GCA_003222855.1 Acidobacteriota bacterium | reverse complement strand
CCGCCTCGCCTTTATTTCTTTTGCCCGGAAACCCTCGGGAAACTTTCCGGCTCCAAAAAATAGCAAACAAAAATTTCGGCGGTGCTTTGCGTAATTCTGCGGCACTTCGCCGCACTGTCTTTCCCGATGTGTCCTGATATTCCCGTGATTAGAGAAGCGGCCCGCGATGGATGAGGTGACGAAGATCAGAGAGCGCCAGCGGAACGAAGAGCAACTGCGACTTCAGAGCGCGGCGCTGCAAGCCGCGGCTAATGCGATCATGATTACCGATCAGGCCGGTAAAATCATCTGGATTAATCCATCCTTCACCCAACAAACTGGTTACTC
>QHXH01000760.1:0-2229 GCA_003222855.1 Acidobacteriota bacterium | reverse complement strand
AGGTGTGGCGCAGCACGATTATTAACCGCCGCAAAGATGGCACTCTCAATCACGAGGACCTGACCATTACCCCTATCCGCGACGGCAACGGCACGATCACCCACTTTATCGGAATCAAGCAGGACATTACTGAGAAGACCCGAGCGCTGGAAGCGCTGCAGGCTTCCGAGTTACGCTACCGGCGGCTATTTGAGTCTGCCAAAGACGGCATTCTTATTCTCGATGCCGACAGCGGGCAGATTGTTGACGTTAATCCTTTTCTCGCCGACATGCTCGGCTATGCCAGGGAAGAGCTGGTTGGTAAGGAAATCTGGGAGATTGGCGTCTTCAAGGACGTCGTCGCGTCAAAAGCTGACTTCGTCGAACTGCAATCGCAACGCTACATCCGCTACGAAGACCTGCCACTCAAACCGCATAGTGGCCTTGTCAAACAAGTCGAATTTGTCAGCAACAGCTATTTGGCCGGGCACATGCGCGTGATCCAGTGCAATATCCGCGACATCACTGAACGCAAGCTGGCGAAAGAGGCGCTGAGGGAATCGAACCAGCATCTGGAGCAGACTCTGGCGGAGCTACGGGCAAAGAGCAACGAACTCACCGGCATGACCCAACAACTCTGGCAGGCCTCAAAGCTGGCCACGGTGGGTGAGTTGGCCGCGAGTATCGCGCACGAGCTCAACAATCCCCTGGCAACCGTATCGTTGAAAATTGAAACGCTGGCGGCCCAACTCAGCGACGATCCGGACAAATTGCGCGCGGTGCAGGTCGTCGCCGACGAAGTCGAGCGCATGGGAAAACTGGTCAGCAACCTGCTGCAATTCAGCCGCCGCACTCATCAACAGATTTCGACCGTGAATGTCAGCGAAGAGATTGATAAGTCGCTTGAGCTGGTCGAGTACCACTTGCGCAGCAACAAGATTCAAGTCATCCGCAACTACGCTGAAGATGTGCCCACGATTCAGGCCGACCGTCAGCAGTTGCGGCAGGTCTTCCTGAACCTGTTGACGAATGCCAGCGATGCCATCAAAGGCGGAGGCACATTAACCGTGAGCGTGACGGAACCGCACGATGGCCAGACGCCCCGCATGGTAAGAGTCGAGTTCATTGACTCGGGCGCCGGTATCGAGCTGGCGAATTTGGAAAAGATTTGGGACCCATTCTTCACCACCAAGCCGGAAGGAAAAGGAACCGGACTTGGCCTCGCAATTTGCCGTCGGGTAATCGAGGAGCATCACGGCTCGATCGCAATCGAAAGCGAGATCGGTAGAGGCACAAAGATAACTATCGACTTGCCGGCAACCAACGGCGATGACGAAGACAATGTCACACCTTTACCCGCGAGTAAACGAAATGTCTGAAACTAATGTAGCTAAAATCCTCGTCGTCGATGACGAAGCGGAACTAAAGAACGCGCTGGTCGAGGCACTCAGTGCGCAGTCTTTCGAAGTTCGGGGCTTCACTAATGCGCGCACGCGCTCTCGGCACTTCAGCAGGAAGCTTTCGACGTTATCCTCAGCGACCTAATGATGCCGGAGATAGACGGCATCACCCTGCTTGAAAAAGCGCTCGAAATCGACCCACACGTGGTGGCGATCATTATGACCGGTCAGGGCACGATCCAGACGGCGGTCGATGCAATGAAAGTGGGCGCGTTCGATTACGTCCTCAAGCCGTTTCGTCTGGCGACACTGTTACCCACGCTGACCCGAGCGATCAATACGCGGCGACTGCGGCTGGAGAACTTGCAGTTGCGCGAAACCGTCGCCATCTATGAGCTGTGCCAAACGATTGCCCTCACGCTTGACGAGCAGACATTAATTAGCAAGTTAGCCGATGCCGCGTTACAGCAAACTGAGGCAGACGAAGTTTCGATTCTCTTGCCAACCACCACGGGCGAAGAGCTGTACGTGGCGGCGGTGCGCGGCGAAAACCGTCAGCGGCTGCTCGGCGAGCACGTGCCTCTGGAGGAAACTATCTCAGGCTGGGTGGCGCGTCAGCGCGTGCCGCTCCTGCTCACGGGCGAAGTCAACGATGCTCGGTTTCATTCGTTTTGGCCGCACCCGGAAATCAAATCGGCGATCTCAATACCCATGCAGATCGGCAACAAGTTGATTGGCACAATCAACATCAACGCGATCGACCGTCCGCGCCCGTTTACTTTAGGCCAGATGAAAGCGCTCACGATCCTGGCCAGCACGGCGGCGGCGGCGCTGGAAAGCGCGTCCTTAT
>QHXH01000124.1 GCA_003222855.1 Acidobacteriota bacterium | reverse complement strand
CATTGTGCGCAGCGACTGTTGAGCCGAACCTTCGTTCGCGGCGCGGCGCGAAGCGAGCAGGTTGGGGATAGCGATGGCGGCGATAATGCCGATAATCGCCACGACGATGAGCAGCTCGATTAGCGAGAAGCCCTTCTGATTCTTGTTTGTCATCTTTCTTTTGCTCCTTAAGAGATAAGCTGGTTTTAGTTGTTCGCGCCACCGGCTTTGTCTCATCTGACCACAACCGCAGCGCGCGATTTGTCATGCGCACTCAAACAAGCGTTGTGCCAAAAAATTTTCGCGATTCAATAAGCTGGGAAAGACTCGAGGAAATCCAAGAGTTTTGAATGAAACGAACGTAAGCGTTCAGTTGAGAAGAGGTGACGATTGACGTGAGTATGACAAATTCTGTCAGCCAGGCGGTGACGGCTTTTGTCAAAAGAGGGGCAAGAGGGGCAAGGCAGCAGCCCGATCAGTGAAGTCGCGCGTGCTGACGCGAGAAGATCTTCTCGTCAATTTAAGAATAGATATTCATCGGCCGGGTCAGCAGCGCAACCGGGTCATCAACATTCAAAGCTTCGCGCACATAGAAGGGCTCGCCCGCTTCAACACCAATCAGCGAGCCGTAGTAGCGCATGCGGTCTTCGATCTGTTTCAGAAATCCTTTTTCGGCGATTCGCGTCGCCGGCTCTTTCGACTCCGGGCTGTAGAATTGTGATGCGTGTGCGTGAATCGCCTCCATTTTCTGCTCGGCGAACTCCGAAACATCGACGATAAACGACGGCAATATTAGCCGCGAATAAACCGCGTGAGCGATGGCCGGCATCTTGATCGCATCAGCTCCAGCCGCTTCATCATATCGACGCATCGTGGCCAGCCGCGCCGCTTCGCGCACGATGCGCGCAGTCGCCGCATGGTCCGGATGCGGATCGTCCCAATGCGAAGTGAAGAGAACAGCGGGACGATACTTTCTCAGCGCGCGGACTACTGACTGACGGCTTTGCTCGTTCAACGTGATGTGTCCATCGGGCAACTCAAGGTTTAATCGCGCATCGAGCCCCATCACGCGCGCGGCATCCAGCGCTTCCTTCGCGCGAATCTCAGGCGTGCCGCGCGTTCCCATCTCACCGCGCGTCAGATCAACAATGCCCGTCCGATGACCAAGCGCCTTGAGTTTAATTAACGTCCCCGCCATCGTCAGTTCGGCATCATCGGGATGCGAGAAGATTGCGAGCACGTCGAGTTGAGTCTGTTCGGTCACTGTTTCTGTCTTATCGCGATCGTTCCGTCGCCAACCGTAAAAGCCAGAGTGGCTCCACCGCTCCCGGCACGCGCGCGAACATATCGCGATGTGATGCTGTTTCGCTCCTGCGGCTGCAACTCAGAAAAGCTATTTTTGATCTCACCCAGACGCAGCACCTCGGCGTTGATGTCAGCGCTGAAACCGGGCATCAAATCAATATTCAGATTGCCTGCTGCTAACTTTATCTCTGCGCCCAGACCGTGCCAACCGCGCGCCGGAATCGTCAGATTTATCGAGCCCGATTGAATGAGGACCGAGACCAGGCCGCCGGTCAGCGAAAGATTGGCGTCACTGTTCAAAGCGTTTAGGCGCAACGTGCCTTCGACGCCGGACAGACTGATAGGGCCATTGCCCGCGTCAACCTCAAGATCCGTCAGCGCGGGAATCTTAATCTGGTAATCAATCTTCCACGGCAAGCCAATAAGTGATTTTGGAAAATTTTTCGTCATCCGCTTCATGAAAGCGCGATCGTGAGTTCCGCTTGTCATAATGCGAATGTGGTTTGAGTCTTCATCAACCACGAAAGTATTGATCGCCGCCAGTCGATCCAAATCAGCGGCGCTGGGAGCCTGCAACTCGATTGAAGCGCTGACGTCCACCTCGTTTCGCTGCCAGCCTTCAATGATGATGGAGCCCGCAGGCGCAGCTGTGAGCGTAACAGTGCCACCAAAAGGCAGACGAGAAGTCTCATGACGCATGATGGTGCGCGTCATCAACGGACCTGTTGCTGGTTTGCTATCTTTTTGTGCGCGGACCGGAAGAGAAAATAAGAGAGACGCGAAGACAAAACCGAGAGCCTTCATCCAAATCGATCGTTTCGCTCGATTCACCTTGAGACGGATTGTGCGGGAGATGAAAGGCTTTGTCTAGCGACGGAAAAACTTGATCTCGCCTTGAAAATTCGTGATGGTGACTGAGGCGCGTCCATCGCCAACATCGCCGGTAATGCGGCGGCCTTCGCCCAGGAGCTTCATCTTAGTGTCGTCCCAGAAAGGTCCCATCGAAATTTTCTTTACCGGCGCCGTCGCAACCAGATGAAAGCCACAATTAGCCGGCAATTGCAGACTGATCGTGCCGCGGCCGGATTTGAATTCGTAGGTTCCCCCGGAAGCAAACTCGCCATCGAAGAAAATGTCACCCGAGGTGTTCGAAGCAAACACGCGCGAGGCGTTGACGCCCGACAATTGAATGTCGCCTGAGGTCCAGATGTGGGCGCGCACCAAATCGCCCTGAATATTGCTGACACTGATTTGTCCGCTGCGAGTCTCCAGATCAACCGAGGAGCGGGCCGGCAATTGAATCTTGAAATTCATATCGCCGATGTCACCACGGCCACGATTATCACCGACGATATCGATCACGAGCCCTGTCTCGGTCTGTCGCGGATTGAAGGTGGCTTTGCGAGTATCCATGAGCGCCGTCACGAGAATTTCGTCGCGCTGCCAAGTCTCGACGGTGATTGTCCCGGTGACATTTTTCAGTTCGAAGCGAACATTCTTGCCGGCAGGAAAACGGCGCGAAACCTTCTGTTGCGCCAGCGCGAAGCTCGACGCAGCAAGGACAATGAGAATCGAAGAAACCGCTGAAAGGATAGTGACCGGTTTGCGAGTGTTAGACGAGAACAATTTCATCGGAGGTTAATCGGGCGAGCTTGCCAGCACCTTTCAACATTAGAGATCAGAAAATTCTTTAAGTAACGCCACCTTGTCGTTGAGCGCGTCATTCAGTATGTCTTCTGAGACCGAGTCATGTGGATTCTGACTCAATTGCTTCATCGAATCCGTGACCGCGGCGTCGATAACACTCATGTTTCGATCGAACGTTTCGCGCATCTGCGGATTCCAACGCGCCTTATTCAATTCCACCCGCTGATTCCAGTAAGCGATCATCTGTTGCCGCTGTTGATAGCGATCTTCGATCGACGCCCCGCCAGATGTAGGAACAAATCCTGCAACCTGTGGCGAAGCTATTGACGAAAGGCGATACACGCTGAATGCGGTTGCGATTGCAACCACCAAAACGATCGCGCTGACTAAACCGGCGAGCTGCGGAAACGATAGCTGCCAACTCCGGTTCATCAAACGAAACCACCAGCCCGCTTCTCCCGGAGCTTGCGAGCGAGCCGGCGAACTTTTCTCAGCCTCAATCAGGTTGCTGATTCGCAACCACATCGCGCGCTCATTGGGGACGGCGTCGTACCGCCCTCGCTGCTCACGGCAGAAGTCTATGATTACGCGCAGATCGTCTCGCGCCCCAACACAGTCGGGACACGAACTCAAATGGACTTCAACTCTGGCACAGTCTTCTGCCATAAGCGTCCCATCAACCAGGTCGCTCAGCAGAATCTGATAATTCTCGCAGTTCATTTCTTTCAACCTCTGATGCATCGCGCATCCGGGTAACGCTCGGGACGGCAGTGTTCGCGGTCTCAAAGCAATAAAGGGGAGACTGCGTCATCTTGTTCGATAGTAGCGGCGAATACGCTCGCTAGATGTCAAACTGGCCCCGCTCTGGGAGCACGGAAGCCGGCCCCTTTTCAGGTGGCCGCTTCTTGGTTGCTACTTGGGCTTATTCTGTTGCCTGAGAAGGCCGCGTAATTTCATTCTTGCCTTGTGTAATTGCGATTTTGAGGTGCCGACAGAGCATCCCAGCATGCGCGCGATCTCCTCGTGCTCGTGACCTTCGATGTCGTGCAGCGTGAAAACCGTCCGATAGCCCGGCGGCAACTGCACAATCGCCTTGTCCAGGGCTATCCGATCGACGACGCTTCGCCGTCTTCGGTCGTCTGCTCCAACCGCACGCCGCGCTTGCGAAAGTGCATCAGGACCTGATTAACGGTCAGCCGGTGCAGCCAGGTCGTGAACGCCGATTCACCGCGAAAACTTCCAATCTTACGGAACAGTTGGATGAAAACTTCCTGCGCCAGGTCTTCCGCTTCCACCACGTTTCCGGTCATTCGCAGGCACAGAGAATATACGCGCCGATTGTGACGCTGGTAAAGCTCCTCGAAGGACTTCATGTCTCCTTCGGCGGCGCGTTGCGTCAGCTCGAAATCTGAACTGCGCGGAGTGTCTGCTTCGTTGGCGGCCACTTGTCCCCTGCAATCGGCAAAGAAAGACTGAGCGCGTTTCGGCAAAACCTCGCGCGCTGCTCTTGTCTTCTTACTAATTATTACAATAGCCGCTTTTTAGTATGCGATGAGAAGGAAAGCTGTGACAAGTTGAGGCTGCTAGCGCTGGCGTGCTTGTTCGCATTGAGCGCGCAGCGCGAATCAGTCCACAGCTTGCGCTAGCAATTCCGTTCGCGAGCCTAGTTTAGCCGTCAGAATCCTGCGAAACAGATTTAGTTCTTTGTATTGGCTAGCGCCAGTTTCGGAATAACGCAAACGTNAAGTATCTTGGCCGCTCGGCGATTTTCCAGACATCGGCCCATCCGATGCGACCAAAGCTCTCTCCTGAACGGACTTCAAACCAGTCGGCCGCGTCTGAAAAAACATAACGCATCAATCGTTGCGGGGGAGACAGGCTCGATACGTACTTTCTACAAGTTGCGTGCATTCGCAGAAGTTGACCGCCGACTGCAACCAATGGCAGGCCTATGAATAATGGCGATGTCTGAACGAGAATGACTTTTTCATCGATTGTCAAAAAGATAATGATGAGTCCCGCCACCAGCATGAGGCTAAATCCCAAACCCAGCAACAACCGGGTTTTCGCCAAGGCGAGGTTCGCCCGAAATAAATCCCCGACGTTAACCATGAAATCGATTTGAACCGATGTGGCGGGTTTGTTGCTCATGGTGTTTCAGCCATGTTCAATTCGATGGTGGAAATCAAGTTGCCTGAGTTCTGAGCTGAACCAACGAGCGCGCTCCTGGGTAAGCATTTACAACCTCGGCAGCGCGAAACTGAATCTGGATCCGCGGCCGACTTCCGAATCGACTGTTACCGATCCGCCGTGTTGCTCGATCACTTCCTTGATAAAAGCCAGACCCAGGCCCGTCGATTCTTCGTCTTTTTCCTGGCCGTCGCGCGTAACGCGATAGAACTTTTCCCAGATGCGATCGATCGATTCGGCCGGCACCCCATAGCCGCGATCTTCGACGATTACTCTGACCGTTTCGGCTTCCAGAGCGGTTGAGACGGTCACGGTCGTACGTTCGGGACTGTAACGAATCGCGTTGTCCAGCAGTTTTATCAACGCCTGCGTAATCAAGCTCTTGTCGGCGGCTACCGGTGGGATTGTGCCGTTGGCCTGCTCGACCAGCCGAATGCGTTTCCTTTTAGCAATCGACTGCATCGTCGTGACGGCATCGCGTGCTACTTCATCGAGACACACTGGAATGTGAACGACTTCTTTCTTGTCAGAGCGCTCAAGCTGGGTGACAGACAAGAACGTGTCGATCATGCGCGACATGCGTTGTGATTCGTTGGCAATAATTTGCACGAACTCACGTGACTCTTCGGGAATCTTGTCATCGATGGCCAGCAATTCCGAAAAGCCATTGATGCTCGTCAGAGGCGTGCGCAGCTCGTGCGACATCAGCGAAATCATGTCGCTTTTCAGTTGCTCGAATTCCTTCATGCGGGTCACGTCGCGCACCCGAATCGAGAAGCATAAGGGTCGCGAGTCCTGGTCCGATCCATTTCGATTTCCGTTCGCAGATGACGTTTCGGACGCCAGGGAGATTCGTAATTCCAAAGTTTGATTCTGCTCAGGAAACTTTAACTCACGTTCGTAGGGCTGTCCGGACTGCAAGACACGCCGAACGGCAATCGCAGGCTGATCGAAGACTCCTGACTTGAACCGATCGAGCAGGCCAAAAAGGTCGACGTTTTCCGCTTCTTCCGGCCTGATTTGCGCCGCGGCATTCATGGCCGGATTCATGTAGGCAACTGTTCCGTCCAGATATGCGAGGGCATACGCATCGGAGGCATCGGCCAGAACCTGAGCGCCGAACTTCTGTTCAGTCATCACGCCGCTTAGATAATCAAATGCATGCAGGCGGTAGCTGGAAGTGCGCGCGGAAACGAAAGCGGGGAGATTGCCGTCAAGTTTTTTCTTGCGCGCTTCTTCACGTTGCACGTTCCGCGCGATTTGGCCGCCGACGGCAGTAAGCAACCGTCGATCGCTTTGATCAAAACTCTCACGCAACCGTAAGAGCAGCACTCCCACGGTTCGTCCTTCGTGGCTGAGCGGGATGGCGGCTGTTTCCAAAGAACCAATCTCGCCTGCGGGCGCGAGCGCAATTTCGTTTGTTTGCAGTGCTCGATCGCACAATTGCACCAGGACCCGCCAAAGGGAATTCCTTCCCGCTTCCAAGGCACCTCCGGCAGTCGCGCGTAGCTGAGCACAGGGAACCAACTCGCCCAGGTCGTTCGGTTGAAAGACGACCGCTTCATCCAGAGGCAGCACTGTCTGCAACAGCTTGAGGGCATTGGACAATCGTGCCGGCGCAACCGTCGCCTGGATCAGATTTTGCGAAGTTTTGTTGAGGCGGTCCGTCAGCAAACTGTCAATCCGCCACAAGCGATACAACTGGACGATTACAACTGAGCTGATCGCACCCAGCGCCTGCGGTGCAAACAGGATGTCAATTTTTAAGAATCGTGAGGCGAGCAGGCTGGCCACCGCAGCGGTCAGAAAACCGAGACCGAGAATCCAAAACGATCGACGGGCGCCGCCGCGGCTCACAAAGAACCCGGCACTCATGCTTACGCAGACGATTAGCATCAAGCCGAGCCATGTCTGGGGCGCTTGCAATGGAGTTTCGTCGCGACTGACGCTCACCACAAAAGCGGCCCGAAGAGAATCGATCATTCCCGTGCGCCAGACGGCACACATCGCCGCTCCTGCTGCAAATGACAGGAGCAAAGATAGGAACAGCGATCTTGAGGTAAATGTTTTCACGCGGATTGTAGGGAAATTGAAGAGCTGTGTGAGGCGGTTGGGCCAACCGGATTATACACTGTTGACCGGTAGCTTGAGCAAGAGAAAGCTTTTGTGCTGATTTCGGGGAAACTAATGCGAGTCGTAGTTGGGAAGATTCAGCTTGCGAGCGAGGTAAGCGCCCTTTCAACTTCTGATTCGTCAGTCAACGCCACGGTTCGCAAGTCAATCAACACACGGTCGTTGACGATTCGCGCAATGATCGGCGGATTCCACCGACGCAGAAGCTCGGCGATTTTCTTAGCCGTAACGCCTTCCTGGGCGATTGAGATTGCGACAGTGGGCAGGGATGAAATTGGCGCCGAGCCGCCCCCTACTGCCGACTCGCTCTTGATCGGTTCGAGGGTAAGGGTGTCAGCTCTGTTCCGGTAAACTTTTCTGATCAGTTTCTTCGCGCGCTTTTCGATCTGCCCGGCGGTCATGGCAATCATCTCAAGGGTTGGCACCTTCTCTTTGCGCGAGTATGCGGAGAGGGTCGCCTCGAGTGCGGCGAGTCGCAGCTTGTCAGCGCGTAAGGCGCGATACAAGGGGTTGCTGCGCATGCGCTCGATTAATTCCGCGCGCCCAACCAGCAAACCGGCCTGCGGTCCGCCGACGAGCTTGTCGCCGCTGAACGAAACGACGTCGGCGCCGGCTTCGATTGACTCTCGAATCACCGGCTCGCCTGCGATCCCATAATTATTGAAATCAATTAGAGCGCCCGATCCGGCATCTTCATACAACGGCAAGCCTGCGCCGCGCGTTAGGGTCGCGAGCTCGGCAAGCGAAGGAACTTTGGTGAAGCCAACAATCCGGTAGTTTGACGTGTGAACACGCATCACCAGGCGACTGCGTTCATTGATCGCGCCACGGTAATCGGATACACGCGTGCGGTTCGTGGTCCCGACCTCGATCATGTGCGCGCCCGATTGAGCCATGATGTCGGGCACACGAAAGTCACCTCCGATCTCAACAAGCTCTCCGCGCGAGATGACCGCCTCGCCGTCGCGCGCGAACGTATTCAGGACCAGCAGCGCGGCCGCAGCGCAATTGTTTACGATTAATGCGCCCTGGGCGCCCGTGAGTTCGAGCAACAAGTTTTCGGCGCGTGCGGCGCGCGGGCCGCGACTTCCTGCAGCAGTATCATATTCCAGCGTGCAATAACCCGACGCCTGATCGATGGCACGTCGCGCCGCGTCGGACAAAGGCGCGCGACCGAGATTCGTATGCAAAACGACTCCAGTCGCATTGATCACGCGGTGCACACCGCTGGCTTCGTCAATGCGATGTAACTCTACCAGTCGCTGTTCAGCTTGTTTGAGTAACTCAGACCGAAACGCGTCATCGCCGTTCGCACCAGCCGAACCTTGACTGGAATTCAACAGCAAACGCTGACGAAGATCTTCCGTCGCCAAACGGGCGAGCGAAGTTACCCGCGTCGGACCGAGTTCATTGGCCAATCCTCGCGCAGTATCAGTCTTCAGCAATGCATCAACTGATGGCAACGCGCGCAGGATGGAATTGCGGTCTTTTGATCTCGCCATAACTCGCTTCGTAAACGCAGGCAGAATATGCCCTTTCCGCCCGCCGAATCAATTACTAAAAAGATTATTGACACGCATCAAACCGGAGCCCTACACTCGAATTAACAGCGGCGACCCTGCTTGCGCCGCGGTAGGAGATATTCAAATTGCCCACGAACGATAGTAAATTTGCGAGACTGAAAGAACGCCGGCAGAAGTCACGGGTCTCGGGCTTTGACACCGAGCCGACCGTGGATGAGCAATTAACCCGCATCGAAGAAGACATTCGCCGGCTGAAAATCGAGTTCGATGTCTATTTCAACGGCGGCGCCAAGCGGCCGCCATACGATACAAAGCTCCGCGTTGAATCACATCTAAAACGCCTCGCCGACGATCGCTCACTCAGTTTTGCCCAGCGATATCAGTTGAATTCGCTCACGGCGCGCTACGCTTCTTTCCGCGAATTGTGGCGGCGCACTTTACAGGATCGGGAAGAAGGACGCGGCAATATCGCCTCGCGAGCGGCGATTCGCGAGCCGTTTGTGCACTCGGAATTTTCGTGTACTGACGTCCGTCATGACATCCGCACTGTAAAGGGTGTTTACGACGCGTTGATGAAAGCAAAGCGGAGCTGCGGTGAACGTGCCCGGGATCTGACATTTTCGAGATTTCATCGGCTGGTGATGGAGCGAACCAATGCTCTCAAAGAACAGTTCGGATCCGATCGCGTCACTTTTTCAGTTGACGTCGATAACGGGCACGTAAGCTTCAAAGCGAAGATCGATAAGTAGCAACCAGGCAACGAACGGAAAAACGAAAGGCGATCTCAATTACTTGAGATCGCCTTTTCTGTTTTCGCGTCTTCCGGGCTCACGACCGGAAGCGGTCAGTGGCTATGCTGTAAAGCAAGCCGGGAGACTAAGCTTTCGTTACTTTTTCAGCCTGTGGTCCTTTTGGCCCTTGCGTCACTTCAAATTCGACTTCCTGACCCTCTTCGAGAGTCTTAAAGCCGTCGCCCTGAATGGCGCTGTAGTGAACGAAGATATCCGAGGAGCCTGGCTGCTCGATGAAGCCATAGCCCTTCGAATTATTAAACCACTTGACCTTACCGGTTATTCTAGACATACAAACGAATCCTCCTAACGATTCGATCAAAACAAGTAGCACAGGTGAGTCGGCAAACACAGACTGAGGTCTGTGCTACTTCAGGTTAATGCTGTGAGCCGGACGCGCTTTCATTTGGGGCGCATTACGGAAACACAACGAACAAAGTGCACTCCGATCCAAGAAAGCCTGATCGTTGCGCACATACTTCGAGGCAAGAATCTAAAACCTCATTTGCTGATCGCGCTTGCAAATCGAAATGCGAAGGCAGGCGTAAATCCAAACCCTGGCACTGATTGAAACGACGGCGAATGCTAAACGATGGTGTTTTGGCCTGTCAAGAAGAAAGTGATCCGGCGGCGTTTTGCCCGAAACCCGCAAGTCCGATCACCATGGACGCTTAATGGCGTTGCTCGCGGAAATTTCTGCCTTTGAATCGCCAAATCCCAAAGACAACTCCCATTTTCCGCGGAATTAGCGGGCCGCACTCATGAGCGAGTGTTCATAATGTCTGCCTTCGTAATCGCCCTTATGACGGCAGCGAGGACAGGTGACGGAATACGTTGCGTTTATCGAGCCCTTACCGTCAGTCAAATCCTTGAACAGAAACACGGTTGAGTCACATTTTTCGCATGTGACGACAATATACCAGGTGCCGGGCTGGGGCTCGATGGGCATGGGGAACTTCTTCCTGTCGGGGGTGCTAGAGATTGGTGCAGGGGAAAACCCGGGTGGCCGCCTCAGTTTTCAAGCTTAAGATCGAACGCCTGAGTTTCTGCTTGCGAAAAAATTGTATACGAGTCGTCTGTACGCTGGCGAACGAAAGGCCGAGTCACTTCGCTTGTGATGATTCAATCAACTCATCCAGCGCCTGGAAATCGCACAAGATGTTGACGGTTTGGTCCGCGACTTGTGGATGATTTATATCGACGATGGCAACAACCGTGTTCTTTAAATCGGCATGGGCGCGCAGCAATTTCAAAAGCTTGTCAAAGGTCGGCAGATCCAAGTCCGTGAGGATCATCGCGGGCCGGTTCTGCTCGGCCATTTGAATCGCCTGTTCAGCGTTTGAGGCGCGCTCGACCAGGTGGCCGCGTTGTTTCAGCGCCGCACTCATGTTGGCACTGATCTCGTCCACATCTTCTACTACCAAAACTGTGTGCATTTTGTTTTGGCTCACGTCATGTACAAGCTTGATGGAAGACAATCTTACCCGCCTAACAGCGAAATATCTGTACGTTAGCGCAAGCACGCACACTCTTAATATTTTAGTTGAAAAGAAGACTATAGGCGGTCGGGATCTAAGATGAGGCTCGGGCGGTTCTAACCGTTGAGGTAACTGTCGTATTCCTGCTTTACGATCTGATAACACTCGCACGAGAGGCCTTCGACGCCCGGGCGATCGACAACGACAATGTCACCGCGGTGATAGTCAATCAACCCTTGCTGCCGCAAACTGTTGGCCGCGACACTGACGCCGGCGCGGCGCACCCCCAACATGCGAGACAGAAATTCCTGGGTCAATGGGAGTTTGCTCTCGCCGATGCGATCGTGCGTCATTAACAGCCAGCGAGCGAGCCTTTGGTCGAGTGTGTGCAAACGATTACACGCGGCTGTTTGCGCCACCTGAGTAAACATCGATTGGACAAATCGAAGCAGCAGCTGGCTCAGTTTCCCGTTCTGGCGAAACTCAGTGACCAGATCTTTGGAGGCAATTCTGCTGGCCTGCACGTCGCTTTGGGCCAATCCCTGATTTGGCGTTGAATTCGCGCCTAAAATGACGGGCACGCCAGCGATGCCCTCTGGGCCGATCACTCCGGTTTCTACCGTGTTGCCGTTTTCCACGGCTGCCAGCCACGAAATAACTCCGCGATTGACAAAATATGCGTAATCCATCTGCTGCTCAGGCCGGTAGACGATTTCGCCGAGATGAAAATTGATGTCGCGAAGTTTAGGACGGAGTCGCTCGAATTCCTCGTGAGGCAAGGCACTGAGTATTCTGTTAGCCGGTCTCGGCTGATTTGTCATAGGGGGTGGCCGCGGTGATGGGTTCAACATAGACACCTTCTTATATCTCGTATTTACGCAAACGCTCTAAGCGCATCGCGACGATGAATGGTAAGAGCGGCCTCCAGGCACACGACCGCGCCGAACATTCGCAGATTTGGATCGATTGTGTATTGGTCTACCTCTCTCGTTTCCAGTCAAGCTAGCAAACGCAGCTGACGGCACAAGGAGGGAACTCTCTTCGGCAGGAAGCGCGGACCCGATGTCGTGAGTTGAGTTTTAAAAGACCTTGTTTGGTGCGACTGTACGATACAGTAAATATGGCGAGAAGTATATATAAGACTCGGCCGATGTAGCGTCGAGGAGAGAGGGAACTGCACGCTCTCCTTACAAGGAAAAACAATAAAGGCGAGTTGAGCCGCGGTCAGTTACCCTTGGTTTGAACGTTTCATGGGTTGCAGCCGCCGGCGTCGCGCCTGGAAAATTCGATCGAGAATCGCCGCGCGGCATATCAGGCAGATTAGATCCAATGGACGGCCAGGGCTGCCAACGATTTGGGCATTGCACATCAGGCAATGAATAGTTGAATACCCGTCTCTGTCGTGATTCGTAACACGATATTTCATCCGCGAATGCCTCTTGTTCTTTAATGAGTCAGAGTCGGGTGTGTAAATTCGTGCTGTCGCAAGAATGATGCCGCGCACCAGACTACGATTTTGGCAGTCGCACATTCGCGTCGTTTCAAATTTGCTGCCCGCGGTACGCTGAAGAGAAACAACTGTCCACGAAGCCACACGAAAGATTTTTGTGCATGCTCTCGCACCCGCGGGCATAGACCGGCCAGATCTATGAGGGCCCCCTTTTCGGCGAGTCAGGACTTGCCGCGTATCGAGGTGGCAAAGCCAATTCCTGAAGCGCGAATAAACTGAAATCACCGCGATCTAAATAAGTTCGGACGAGCAAGGCGAGTTGTGATATAAGGCTAGTCAATCGGTGTAATGCTGAATGCATTCACCAGCGCGCCCGATGGGGTGAGGACATTGAGCACGCCTCACATCAATGATGTGAGCCGGCGGCGCGGAGTAATGGGAGGCTCGGCGCCGCCATTAATTTTGCGGTTTTCCAAGCGGTTGGAGCCGCCATTATCGAAAGCTGGCTCCCTGAAACTCTTCAACTCCTCGCGCCAGTCTGTTCGGATGACGAACGCTCTTAACGCTCATTCGAGGATCTGTTAGTTTTTGGGTCACCTTGACAGTAGAAATGTTCTAAAGCGTACAGACCTGTGAGTAATGAAATATTACTCTCCGCTGGCAGACCTGACCCGATAGTAGCAGAAGAGGACAGAGTTTCATGTTGAAAGGGGATGTGAAACTTGTTCTTTCCCCGACGCTGTAGAGGCAGTCCCCCTGGTTCAAGGAATCATCATGTCTCGAAACTTTGCCGTTCCCACTTCTTCAAAAGCCGCTGCAGCCGCACGCCGGACTATTTCACTGTATCGGCCAACGATACTCGTCGCTGAGGACAGCGCGGACTCGCGCGAGATGATGCAGTTGCTGCTTGAGACTAAAGGTTATCAAGTAATTGCTGCCGACGACGGCATGCATGCTGTCGAGGTGGCGTTAAGTAGCCGCCCGGATCTTGTGCTTTTAGATCTCGAGTTGCCGAAACTTGATGGCTTGTCCGTCACGCGTGAGTTGCGGTTGCATCCCACCCTCACGGAGGTACCGATCATCATCCTCTCGGGGCATGACCCGTGACGATTATCTGCTTAAGCCGATCGATTTCGATCGGGTGCAAGAGTTGCTGGATCGATTGATAGACGACGCTCGCCGGCCGAGCAGTTTTATCAAAACCGCTTAGCCAAACTCGCAATCACCATTACCAATTCTGAAGCTTCGACCGGCTTCGGCACGTGCATTTGAAAACCTGCGGCCAGCGCGCGCAGCCGATCGTCGGCGCGGGCATAGGCCGTCAAGGCAATCGCCGGCACGTTTCCCTGGTCGGAATCCAGCTCGCGCACCCGTTTAATAAACATGTATCCATCCATAACAGGCATGCCGATGTCTGAGACAATGATCGCCGGCTGCCATTCATCGATCTGCGCCAAAGCTTCCGTCCCCGACGATGTCACGAGCACCTCCGCCCCGTGCGAGCTCAACATGACATTCAGTAGTTCGCGCGTCTCAGTCTCATCATCGACCACCATGACGCGCAATCCATTGAGCATGATCTCATTGGCGATCGCATCGATGGAAACGGATGGCTGTTGCGAATCAGCTGCCTGCTGATGGATCGCGCGCACAGGCAGGGTGATGCGAAATGTCGAGCCTTTTCCTTCGCCCGCGCTTTCGGCGGTAATCGTGCCTCCGTGCAATTCAATGATGTGTCGCGCGATCGCCAGGCCCAACCCCAAACCGGCATGCTTTCGCGTGCTGGTCGTATCAGCTTGACTAAATCGATCGAAAATAAATGGCAGAAACTCCTGGGGTATACCTATGCCGGAATCACTCACGGCCACTTCGAGATACGAATCGATGCGCGTTATCTTCACCGACACGCGTCCCTGGCGTGGCGTAAACTTAACGGCATTTGATAGCAAGTTCCAAAGAACTTGTTGCAGACGGTCGGCATCACCGGTGACGACCGTCGCATAAGGTTCGGTCTGGACGTCAAGAATGATTTGTTTGGCCTCAGCGGCAGGATGGACAGACTCGAGCGCGGATTCAAGACTATCCATGATGTCGACCGGCCGGGCGTTGATTCTAAGCTTTCCGGTGATCACACGCGAAACGTCCAGCAGGTCTGACACCAGTTGCGCCTGGGCGCGCGCGTTGCGTTCGATACTTTCCAACGCATTTGTGGTCGCAGTTTTGTCGAGCGCTCCCTGGCGCAGCATTTGTGACCATCCCAGAATCGCGTTCAGGGGTGAGCGGATTTCATGAGAAATCATCGCGACGAATTCATCTTTGGCGCGGCTGGCGGCCTCGGCGCGCTCGCGCGCCGCGCGCTCGCTCGCGAGTAAGCGGGCTGAAGCGCCGATGATCTCTCCCAGCTTGTTCCGCACAGGCGATACCGTCAGCGAGATGTTGATGCGCTTGCCTGACTTGGTAAGGCGAATGGTTTCGAAGTGCTCGATGCGTTCACCCTGGCGCAAACGACTCAAGATCATCGTCTCCTCTTCGCGCAGCTCCGCCGGAATGACTATCGTGATGGATTTTCCGATGGCTTCTTCCGGGGTGTATCCGAACATTCGTTCAGCCGAGTTGTTCCATGATGTGATTATGCCCGCAAGGCTCTTGCTGATAATCGCGTCTTCGGAAGAATCGACGATACTGGCCAGCAGCGCGCGCGCCTGTTCGGCGCGACGTCTTGCAGTGATGTCCCGAAAGACCAGTACGGCGCCCAGCATCTCGCCGCCTGATTTGATCGGCGCGCCGCTATCGTCGATAGAAATTTCCTTCCCATCTTTGGTAATCAGGAGCGTGTGATTGGCAAGTCCGAAGATTACACCCTCTTTGATTGCGCGCAGCGCCGGGTTTTCGACTTCGGCGCGAGTGTCTTCGTTGACGATGTGAAAAACTTTTTCCAGCGGCTGGCCCGTGGCATCGGCGTTCTGCCAACCCGTTAGCGACTCGGCGATCGGATTCAACATCGTCACCTTGCCGTCCTCGTCGGCAGTGATGACGCCGTCGCCGATGCTCGCCAGGGTGACCTCAAACCATTTGCGTTGCTGTCTGATTTGCCGCGTCTCGGTTTTGGAGGCGGATGTGACGGATGATTTTTCGCTGTGGTGGATATTAGGATCTTGCGGAGAATCCATATCTAGAGGTCTCACACTACCGTTTGAGTTTAAAAAACGATCGGGAGAACGGACTGTCTTCGCAATTTAGGGGTGTGACGATACTAGCATAATTCAAAATACATCTGAACTGTGGAACTTAAAATGCTTCTAGACTAGAAGGCTGTGCGGAACAGTAAGCAGAATGCGCCGTGGTGGCTGGATGAGGGAACGGAAACCTGTCCGGCATGCAGTCACGCGTATGTAATTCAGACGGAATATCGATGTGTCGAGTGTGACGGGCCGCTCTGCGGCATGTGCGTTGAGAGCACGATCGAAACTGAAATTTTCTGTCCGGGCTGCGTAACTTCGGAAAGCGAGAATTGAAATGGCAGCGCGAGCGATTTGGAAAGGCGAACTGAAACTGAATTCGACAAAGGTGCCGGTGAAGCTTTATTCGGCGGTGCAGGATCGCACGGTCCGATTTCATATCCTCGAAGAGAAATCAAAGACGCGAGTCAAGCAGCACATGGTCGAACCCGACAGCGGCAAAGAGATTACCAGTGACGACATACAAAAAGGTTTTGAGGTTCAGCCGGGCACCTTTGTGATTCTTGACGAAGAAGAGTTGCAGAAGCTTGAACCTGAAGCTTCGCGAGAAATCGAGATTACCCAGTTCGTCCCGCCCGCGGAAATACCGCCCGAATACTTTGATCGCCCATATTATCTCGGGCCAGACGGCGACCAGAGTGCTTACTTTGCTCTGGCTGAGGCGCTGCAAAATAAGGAGCGCGAAGGCGTGGCGCGCTGGGTGATGCGCAAGCAGCCTTACGTTGGCGCGCTGCGAGCGGAAGACAACCATCTGATGCTGTTCACACTCCGAAACGCAGAGGAAGTGCTGTCGGCAAAGGATCTGCCGCGACCTTCAGGACGCGCGCCCGAGAAAAAGGAATTGGCCATGGCAACCCAGTTGGTGGAGTTGCTGAAAGGCGAATTCAATCCGAAGGAGTACAAAGATGAATACCGGGCGCGGGTGATGGAATTCGTCGAAAAGAAAGCAAAAGGTCACAAGCCTAAACTGCATCTGGTGAAGGCGAAGAAGAAAACAAAGTCGCTCGATAAAGTTCTGTTAAAGAGCATTGAGACACTGAAGAAGCAGAAGAAAGCAGCATGACGTCGCGCAAGTTGTTAACTTGCGATCGGTTGATGAGCACTGAGGCAATCCGCTGAGGCAGAATCATGGCTCGGAAGAAAGCAACACGCAAAAAGCGAAGCGACAACAAAGGCGACGGCGCCGCCCGATCCGTGCGCCCGTTCTGGTCGGGAACCATCACCTTCGGCCTGGTGAGTGTGCCGGTCGATCTCTATCCGGGCAATCGCACGAATCGCGCGCCTCTGCGCATGCTCAGTCCTGAAGGCGAGCCATTGGCGCGCCGATACTACTCGGAAAAATCCGGGAACGATCTGCAGGATGACGACATGGTGCGCGGGTTTGAATTCGATAAAGATAAGTACGTCGTGGTCACGGATGAAGAACTGGAACGCCTCGCCCCCGAGCAAAGTCGCGATATAGATCTCCGCAAATTCGTGCCGCTCGAAGACATACCGCCGCTGTACTTCGACCGTTCTTACTTTCTCGTGCCAGGCGAAGGATCAGAAAAGGCTTATCGCCTGCTGGCCCAGACCATGGAAAAAGAGAAGCTCGCAGGCGTTGCCACATTCGTGATGCGCGGCAAAGAATATCTGGTGACAATCTTTCCAGAGAACGGAATTCTGCGCGCCGAGACAATGCGCTTTCCTGACGAGATTCGCACGCCGAAGGAAATCGGTCTGCCGGAAAAGAAGAAAGTTTCCGCCGTGACCGTTAAGAAATTCGAAAAGCTAATCGCGAAATATTCTGACAAACATCTCTCGCTTCAGGATCTCAAAGGCGAGCAGACCGAAAAGCTTCTCAAGCTGGTTGCGAAGAAGCGCAAGCAACACAAGGACATTGTCGAAGTGGAAGCGCCGGAGCGCAC
>QHXH01000123.1 GCA_003222855.1 Acidobacteriota bacterium | reverse complement strand
CTGGCGAACGTCAGCACCGGAGTGATCATTACCTGCGGCATAATTGTGCTGTGGGCCGGCTCGTGGGTCTTTGCAGTCGTCGAGCGCGCCCTGAATCGTGTCTGGGGAACCACGCATAGAACTTTTTTTCATGGACGCATGCTCACTTTGGCGATGATCGGCGGCGTCGGTCTGCTACTTATTGCGTCCGTGCTCAGCACATCCGTGCTCGTGTATTTGCAGGAAGTCGCGGGTCGCATGTCGCCGAGGCAGTTGGAGCACTACCGTCTGCTGTCGTCCGTTGGCAGTTTGTTTTGGCAGATTATTTTCGCGCTCGTCAGCCTGCTCGTGACCTTCACGATGTTCGTAATCGTGTATCGCTTCATGCCTAATGCTTACGTGACGGTGAGCGATACGGTACCGGGCGCATTGATCGGCTCGCTCTTGTGGGAAGCCGCGAAATACGTCTTCGCGTGGAGCCTGAATTACTTCAATTACGAGCAGATTTACGGATCGGTTGGCGCGGTGGTGGCAGTGCTTACCTGGGGTTACGTCTCCAGCCTCGTTTTACTTTTCGGCGCGCAGCTTACCGGCGTGTTCCATCGAGAGCAAATGGAACATCCAATTCCCGCACCGGGACTCAATGTCCCCTCAGCCTCATATACCTGACGCTTTTACGTCGCTGCGTTCCGCATTCGTTTCAGCCGACGATGCATATCTCGGATTTCAATTATGAACTTCCAGATGATTTGATCGCGCAGCATCCGCTGCCACAACGCGACGCTTCGCGCATGTTGATACTTGATCGCGCAAAGCAATCGTGGCGTGATTCTTACTTCAGGGACTTGCCGGATGAACTCTCCGCGGAAGATGTGCTCGTGATTAACAACACGCGCGTTTTTCCTGCGCGTCTTCGCGGAAATCGTGTCCCTTCAGGCGGAGCGATCGAGTTATTGCTGGCTCGGGAAATAGCACCAAACACGTGGGAAGCATTGGCGCGGCCTGCCCGCCGCTTGCGAGTTGGCGAAACGATCGAATTTGACCGCGGCGCGTTACAAGCTCAGGTGATCGATTCCCACCCCAGCGGCATGCGCGTGATTAAGTTCATCACGGATAAGGACCTGAACGACATTATCGATCGAATAGGCTCGCCGCCACTGCCGCCGTACATCAAAAACGACGGCCGCAAACCCTTCGAAGATAAAAGCAGGTATCAAACTGTCTATGCAGCTCATCGCGGAGCGATCGCCGCGCCGACAGCGGGCTTACATTTCACGCCTTCGATTTTGGACACATTAGATTCGCGCGGTGTGCGCATGTGCGCGTCCGCGACGTTACCAAACACCAGGTTGGGCCTGAACGATTCTCGATAAGTGAAACGGCGGCAAATATCGTCAACAAGGCGCGCGCGAGTGGGAATAGGACTGTGGCAGTGGGTACGACGACCGCGCGGGCGCTCGAGTCGGCCAGCTCGCCAAGTGGAGTTGTGAAAGCGCAATCGGGATTTGCTTCACTAACTATTGTTCCGGGTTACCGATTCCGCATGGTTGATGCATTGCTAACAAACTTTCATTTACCCCAATCCTCTTTGTTAATACTTGTTTCTGCGTTCGCCAATCGCGAATTCGTATTAGGCGCGTACGAGCATGCGGTCAAAGAACGTTACCGCTTTTACAGCTACGGCGACTGTATGTTGATGATTTAACAGCTGAAAAAACATGGGCGCTTGTAAACTGTATTGGATAACAGGCTATAATCGCCGCCACGCTTTTCGGTTTGGCGAAACAGTTTCTTCCGGTTCCTGATATGGCGGTCCTGAAAAAATTTCGGCCACGTTGGTGGCTTAACAGCCGCCAGTCGGAGTCTGCCGAGGCTCACGCCAACATAGCACTTGTTCCGCCGATCAACGCGCGCTACGACGTGCGACCGTTGACCGTTTCGCAAATTGACGAATGCTGGCGGCTGGATCAACGCTGCTTTGTCGATGGTGAAGCTTATAGCCGAGACACGTTTGAGTACCTATTGACCGCGCCCGAATCCGTTTCTTACCGGGTCGTTATGCAAAATGGCGCAATGGCGGGATTCGTTATCGGCTTGTTAGAGCCGGACCACACGGGCCACATCACCACGATCGGAATTGCACCCGAACACCGGCGACGGCGCCTGGCGAGTTGTTTGATGGATACAATTGAGTCCGGTTTTCAGCGGCGCGATGTAAGAATCGTGCGGTTGGAAGTTCGTTCGAGCAATGTCTCGGCTCAAAAACTCTACGCAAGTCTTGGATACGCGGTAACTCAGCGGTTGCCCAAGTATTATTCCAACGGCGGCGACGGCTTGTTGATGGTAAAGTCGCTGTGAAGTTTTAGGCCTTCCGCAGTTCGGTCAGCACCTGCTTCGCCACCGCTTTCAACGTGTCAAAAACGCCTGCACCGGTAGAAGCAACGGCTTCAATTACCGGCTCGCCCTTCCGCTGCAATTCACTAGTTAATTCACCGGTGGCAATCACATTCGGCAGATCACGTTTGTTAAGTTGGAGCACGTAAGGGAGCTTCATCAATTCGTAACCGTAGGCTCGCAAGTTCTCCTCCAGGTTGCGGAGCGATTCGATATTTGCATCCATGCGCTCTTCCTGCGAGTCCGCTACAAAGACTACTCCATCGACACCTTTCAAGATTAGCTTGCGCGAAGCTTCATAAAAGACTTGCCCGGGCACCGTGTACAAATGAAAACGCGTCTTGAAGCCGCGGACGGTTCCCAATTCCAACGGCATAAAGTCGAAGAATAGAGTCCGATCCGCTTCAGTGGCCAGACTGATCAGTTTCCCCCTCGCTTGCGCGGCGGTCGAATCGTAAATGAACTGAAGGTTCGTCGTCTTGCCGCACAATCCGGGGCCGTAGTAAACGATCTTGCAGTTGATTTCTCGCGATGCGTAATTGATAAAGGTCATAGCGTCGGAAGCTGGTTATGCAGGAGAAAATAGACTGTCGATTTCCTCGTCGGTGATTCCGCTAAAAGGCAATGAACTGTTTGCGCTCGCGGCAGCCGAGTCTTGTTCGATTGCATTGAATACTTTGGCGAGTTCGTGCAAAAGCTGTTTTGAACGAAGCTTGACCAAACCCAGACTGGAACGATCATCAAAAACCACCAGAAGCAAGACCCGGCCGATCACACAAATGTGTATACTCTCTTTTTCCCCTTCATGGGAAAGGGTGGGAAACTCATTTTCACCGATCAGTTTTGCCATACCGCCGGTTGCCGCAACATTACCCGCGGCCAGCGATGCGAGACTGGTGGTGTCAAGGTCCCCCAGATCGCCGTGAACTGCGATTTGTTGGCCATCCTTGTCCACCAAGACAACCAACCGAGCTGCGGAGTCCAAACGCAGCCGAGCCAGCAGCGCTTTGATGTGGTGGAATTGGGCTTCCAGAATTACAATTGGAGTGTTTGGCATGTCGGCCGGTTCGATGGACTGGATTGAGGAAGCTGAAAAATCGGGCGGCGCCGTCCAGCCAATTGACTGACGACGTAAACTCTCGGCGCAGCTCATGAGTCACATTAACACGCACCATCGAGAGCTTCAAGTGTTTTTCTCAAGCCAGCGATGTTAATAGTAGTTGGGCAGGCAGGATACTGAGTCCGCAAACCCTAATCTTTCGTTGATTTAGCGGCGAACCTATGTTACTCTTTTCCGCTCGTTTTCGCGCCAGTTTATTCGAGGCCATTCGCACCGCGAGGCATTTCGCGCATGAGAACTCCATTAGCCAAGAGTGTCAAAAAACTTTCCCCTCGATCGTCTGTTCGGCGGTCGATTAAATCATCGTCAAAGGCCAAACTAACGCGTCTAAAGCCGGCGACGAAACGATCCCCGGCAGGTAAGGCGCGCGCGCATAAAGCCACAAATACGAAGGCTGCAAAGTCGAAACTAAAAACGGCTTCGCATTCCGTTAAGAAGGCCAGGCTCGCGGCTGTCTCGACAACGAAAAAGGCGCCAAAGGTTTCGCCGCGCTCAACAATCCATAACAAGGCGCCTGGCAAGACCAAACGTGTTCACGCGAAATCCGTCTTAGTTCTCAGGCGGCCGGCGCCCGTCGTGCCGCCCCCGCAGCCCACACGCGACGAGGCTGCAGCTCTGAAGGCATTTGAAGCTGCACACCGAGAGTTTTCACGAGGTCATTTTGCCGAAGCACGTAATCGCTTTCGTGCACTCGTCGAAAAATATGCGTCCGTGTCTGAAGTGACCGCGCGTGCCCGCACCTATCTTGCGGTTGCTGAGGCGCGGCTGCGCACGGAGCTCACTCTGCCGCGCGATGCGGACTCGCTTTACGATCGCGGTGTGATCGAATTAAACAGAGGCGACTACGTTGCTGCTCAAGAGCTTTTCGAACGCGCGCTGAGGCGTGAACCGGAAGCTGCTCATATTCATTACGGCCTCGCCGCAACCCGCGCGCGACTGGGGGCGATCGACACGGCGCTGAAATCTCTCGAGCGCGCTTTGGACCTGCAACCGAGTTTGCGAATCCGGGCCCAGCGGGATCAGGACCTGAATCCGCTCCGTAGCGATCCCGATTTCGAACAGTTAGTTTTCGCTTCCCGCGAGTAAATCTTCGCGCTTGATCCTGGCCGCCGATTCCAAACCGCTCAGCTTTCGAGTATTATTCCCTCGCGAAGTCACCGCTGCGTTTATCTCCGGAGTCAAAATAATTGCAGAATGCGAACGCCAACGGCAGCCTTAAGCTAGTCGCGATCGGCGGGGGCACCGGCCTGTCGACGTTGTTGGCCGGCTTGAAGCGGTTTGTTGGCGCGCGCAAAGAAGAGACGTGGATCGATTCCCTGTCGGCCATTGTCACCGTTTCCGACGACGGAGGCAGTTCGGGCAGACTGCGCGATGAATTGCAGATGCTTCCGCCAGGCGACATACGCAACTGCATGATCGCGCTGTCGGAAGATTCAACTCTTCTTTCGCGTTTGTTTCGCCATCGTTTTCGGGGATCGGGTGATCTTGGCGGACATAGTTTCGGAAATCTCTTTCTCGCGGCGTTAACCGACGTTACCGGAGACTTTGTTGAGGCGGTGCGCCTCTCTTCTGAAGTGCTGGCCAGCAAGGGCCATATCTTTCCGGCGACTACAAATGACGTGCGGCTGGTTGCCGAGTTGGAGGATGGGCGTGAGGTGCATGGAGAAACGCAGATAACGGCTGCTCGTTCGCGGATTCGTCGCCTACGACTCGTGCCCGACGAATGTCTGCCGTTGCCCGAGGCGCTCGCCGCCATCAGAGCCGCAGATGTGATCACCATCGGCCCTGGTTCGCTTTACACGAGCATCATTCCTAATCTGTTGGTCTCAAGTGTCACCGAAGAGATCGGCGCTGCGCGCGCAACCAAAATCTTCATCGCGAATCTGATGACGCAGCCCGGCGAAACCGAAGGCTATGGATTTCGCGAACATCTCGCCACGGTGCGCAATTATGCACCGCAGATCCATTTTGATTACACGATCGTTAACAATCGCGCGATTAGCAGTGAACAAGCGAAAACGTACGCCGCGGACGGCGCGGTTCAAGTCCTCCTGGAAAGGGCCACCGACGCGTTTGCCTGCGATGCGGGAATCGAAGTCGTCTGCGCCGATTTGTTGGATGATGGCGAGATGGTGCGGCACAATTCCGAGCGGCTGGCTCGCGTCGTAATCGATTGCGCAGCCAATGATCGCGCGCAGAAGTTCGCGCAGGCCGAGATGCTAACCGCGAACTAAACTCTCAATGCCATCACACACTGTCAACGTCCGCACCGCCGCGCCGCTCGACGTAATCATTCTCGCTGCCGGTCTCGGCACCCGTATGAAGTCGGGGCTGGCCAAGGTGCTGCACAAACTTGATGGCCGCCCGCTAATTGCTCATGTCTGCCGCACCGCCGCAAAACTAAGGCCGCGAAAGATCTATGTCGTCGTTGGGCATCAAGCCGAACAGGTTGAGGCCGCCGTCGAAGAGGAATTGGGAAAAGACGGCGCGGTATTCGTGCCCCAGGAGAAACAACGAGGGACAGGTGACGCAGTCCTCGCCGCGCAAAACGTTTTGGCGAACGCAGCTTCAACGATCCTGATTCTTTCGGGTGATGTTCCGATGGTGCGAATCGAGACGCTGACCAGTCTGATCGAAACTCACACGGATTCAAACTCAGCTTGCACGATTCTCACCCTTAGAGTGGAAAACCCGATGGGTTACGGTCGGGTCGTGCGCGATGACGCGAACATATTTCGAAAGATCGTCGAGCAAAAAGACGCGAATGAGGACGAGCGGCAGATTCGGGAAGTAAATTCAGGCATTTATTGTTTCGACAGCGAAAAACTCTTCAGCGCTCTGAAAGAAGTACAGCCATCGAACAGCCAAAACGAATACTACCTGACCGATGTACCTTCTATCTTGAGAAGTGCGAACGAACGCGTCAGTCTCTCTCAGCACCCGGATGTGCGGGAAGTATCGGGAATCAACACTCGCGCAGAGTTGGCCGAGTTCGAAAACCTTATTCGTCGACGCACCATTCGAGGCCTGATGCTCGAACAAGGCGTGACCTTCATCGATCCTTCGCATGCTTATGTCAGCAGCGAGGCGCAAATCGGACGCGACTGCATTATTCATCCTGAGGTTCATATCGAAGGGCCTTCAGTAATCGGTGAGGCATGCGAGATTCATCAAGGATCACGGATAGTTAATTCGCGGATCGGTGATCGGGTTACGGTCAAGGACCATTGCCTGATTATTGATTCCGAGATCGCCAACGACTGCGCAGTCGGGCCCTTCGCGCATTTGCGAATGAAGGCAAAGCTGGAAGAACGCGCCGTCGTCGGCAACTTTGTCGAAGTTAAGAAGTCGACAATCGGCCGGGGAACCAAGGCGATGCATTTGAGTTATTTGGGCGACGCCACAATCGGCGAACAAACGAACATCGGCGCTGGAACTGTCACGTGCAATTACGACGGTAAACATAAGCACCCGACAATCATCGAAGACAATGTGAGAATTGGATCGGACACCATGCTGGTTGCGCCGGTAACGATTGGCCGCGGATCAGTGACAGCCGCGGGGGCTGTGGTCACCGAAGATGTGCCGCCGAACACTCTGGTTGCGGGTGTGCCCGCAAAGGTCAAGAAGAAACTGGACGAAGATGGGAAGTAACGAACTGCGGAAGTCTTTTTTGCTCACCGCTCACTGCTGACTGCTTACTAAATTATGTGTGGAATAGTTGGATACGTCGGAAACAAACAAGTCGTCCCGCTAATTATTGACGGTCTGCGGAAGCTCGAATACCGCGGCTATGACTCAGCCGGGATTGCCGTCGTCGATGAAAATCACGAACTGAAGATTCAACGGGCCGAAGGCAAACTTCGCAATCTCGAAGATGCGCTGCGTCACAAGCCGCTTGACGGAACCTACGGAGTGGGCCATACGCGTTGGGCCACGCACGGGCGTCCGACCGAAGAGAATGCGCACCCTCATCGTGACTGCACCGGCCGCGTCGTCGTCGTGCATAACGGAATCATCGAAAACTATCTGAAGCTAAAAGAGGATCTGCGAACGAAGGATCATCAGTTCCTCACCGAAACAGATACTGAAGTTGTCGCCCATCTGATTGAAGAACATCTGAAACAGGGAGACAGTTTCGAGCTCGCCGTGCGTAACACTGTTCATGAGTTGCGTGGCATCTTCGCGCTTTCAATAATTTGCGCTGACGAAGCGGATACGATCATTTCGGCGCGGCTCGGGCCACCGGTGGTTATCGGCATCGGCGACGGGGAATTCTTTGTTGCTTCCGACGTGCCCGCGATTCTCGAGCACACGCGCGACGTTTTCTTTCTTGGCGACGGCGAAATTTCCATCATGACCAAGGACGCCGTCCGGGTCACAGACTTTCACGGCAACCAGGTCGAGCCGGAACGACAACGTATTACCTGGGACCCCATCCAGGCGGAAAAGGGCGGCTTCAAACATTTCATGCTCAAAGAGATTTACGAGCAGCCACGGGCCGTTCGCGAAACTGTCGAAGGCCGCATCTCGCTCGACACTGGCCGCGTGTTTCTCGACGAGATGAAAAACCTCACCGAAAGCGACCTCAAAAACATAGACTCGATCAAGATTGCGGCGTGCGGCACTTCATGGCACGCGGGCATCGCCGGCAAGTACATGATCGAGCAACTCGCCCGCATCAATGTCGACGTCGATTATGCTTCTGAGTTTCGTTATCGCGATCCCGTGTTCGACGAGAAGACCTTGCTGCTGGTGATCTCGCAATCAGGCGAGACCGCCGACACGATCGCCGCGCTTCGTGAAGTGAAGGAGCGCGGGGCAAAAGTCCTTTCGATTTGCAACGTTCAGGGCTCGATGATCACGCGCGAAGCCGACGGCACGATCCTCACGCACGCGGGACCTGAGATTGGCGTCGCGTCGACCAAGGCCTTTACGGCGCAGATGATTGCGCTTTACCTGTTTGCGCTGTATATGGGCCAGTTGCGCGGGACGCTCACGGCGGATGAAAGCCGGAAACACGCGCAGCAACTCGCGGAGCTGCCGGTTAAGATGGAACACCTGCTCAACGAAGCGGATGCCATCGAAGACCTGGCAAAAGAATTTTTCCGCTGCACCGATTTTCTTTATCTCGGGCGCGGGATTAATTTCCCTATCGCTTTGGAAGGCGCGCTGAAATTAAAAGAGCTTTCCTATATTCACGCCGAAGGTTATCCGGCGGGCGAGATGAAGCATGGGCCGAATGCCCTGATTGACGAACGCTTGCCGGTGTTATTCATCAACACACGGGAAGCCGGCAATCGATCGTCTGAGTTGCGCTATGAGAAAACGCATTCGAACATCGTGGAAGTAAAAGCGCGCGAAGGCATCGTGATTTCAGTTCTGACCGAGGGCGACACTATGTCCTCAGTTGTGTCGGATCACATCATCGAGATTCCAGCTTCCAGCGATCTGCTCTCGCCGATACTTTCGATCATTCCGTTGCAATTGCTTGCATATCACATCGCGGTCCGCCGCGGCTGTGACGTCGACCAGCCACGAAATCTGGCGAAGTCGGTGACGGTTGAATAGGCAACGTTCAGTATTCTCTTCGAAACCGCCGGTACACGGCCCACGCAAACACACCCGGGATCAGGAAAACAACAAGAATCACAAAGTTAATTCCTTCGATTTGCTCTTCGTAGATTGTTCCCAGAATATCGTGGAGAGTAGTTTGGTGCCGCAGGACGCTCCTCACATAGTGCGCTTCGCTCAGACCGATCAAGACGAACCAAAGAATCGCAAAGACAAGACAGATGACCGAAATAGCTTTTCTTGTTGGCGGTGTCATTGTTGACGTAATTAGCCGGCGAATAATAATTCGGAAATTACTCAGGGTAAATGTTTTCTCATGATCGCACGGTCCAGAAGAAGTCCGAATCAGAATCCTCGCGCCGGCATCTCTTTCGACCGCTGCAACCAATTGCTC
>QHXH01000122.1 GCA_003222855.1 Acidobacteriota bacterium | reverse complement strand
GCCAGAGATGGTCTATGAGCGGGAGTTGTTGATTTGCAGGTTATAGATTTGATTTGGGGAAAGCCTCCCTACTGGTGAGGCTGCCCTGATCGGAGGAGTTGTTCCGAAGTCCCGTAGGGACGAAATCTTTATAGAACTTCCCGAAGTCTCACTGGTGCGTAGCTCCTTTAGGAGCGACATATTTCGCTCCTAAAGAAGCTCAATCCTTTTACTTAAACTCTTCGACTATAAATATTTGGCTCCTGACGGAGCCACATAAATCGTCCCAAGACGCGGAAAGGCGGCCATTTCGCACTGTGCTGCGGCAAATTCGCTTTTCTTCACCACTGCCGAGGGAGTAATTACTTAGCGCTGAACACCGTCGCCGGATCGATTCTGAGCGCTGCACGTGCTGCTGCGGGCGGCAGCCCGGTGTTTCCCTTGTAGAACTCGATATGCGAATGCTTGTAGAGAGGTGATGATCCACCCGGCCCGCCGATATTTCCGATCCTCACTCGATCGCCTTCCGCCGTTATCTGAAAGTCTGCAACATGAAACAACGCCAGCGTGATGTCGGTCAGATTGCCGAGTCGCGGATAATAGAATAAGACCGCCGCATCAGTTGGTGATGGCTCGCTGCTGTGCGCAGTAAAGCCGGCAGGAACATAGAGCGGCGAATCACCTCGGCCGTCAGGACTTCCGTAGAGATGCATCGCGTGAGACAAGTGGCCGCGCCGTAGTTTGCCATCATCCCCGATGATGTCGCCACGATAAAGCGGATAGGCCGCCGCTAATCCCGCCGGTTCAAAGCCATTCGCGCCGGCTACGGCGTTTGGACCACCGAACATCCGGGCCAACAACTTGTCGCAGGCGGACATTTGCGTCGTATACTCGCGAACAACCGCATTCGCGGGCAAAAACTTCGCCGACTTTAATCCCACGGCGTGAGCATATTTGAAAGATTCGTCGTCGAAATTCTGATCGCCAATGCTCCACGTTCTGGTGAAGCCTTCTGAATTCGCCATCCAGGTTTGAGTAAGCGATCGAATTCCATTTTTTCCATAATTGAACGTGAGGCTCCGGCCGGAAGAGTCACTGACGCCATGCAGCGTCAGGCCATTGGCGTTATAAAGCAGATTAAGGTTGCTGCCTGCGGCTTGCTTGATCGTAGCGCACCTGAATTCACCATCCGGATACTGAACAAACAGATATCTGGTTCCATCTGCAATCTTGAGGATCTTCAAAGTGTCCTTGTCGACTAGCTCAATCCCTTCCGCCGAACGATAAGTGTTTGGGGTAGTCGTGCGGCCGAGTTCAATGAAGGCGAGACTCTTATCACTCCTGGAAATGACCGGTAGTAAATACGTGCCTTCGCTCTCGTCGAAACTCAGGGAACGGAAAATTGGAAAATCAAATTCGGCAGCGGGATAAGTGAGTGCCTGATCGAATCCGGCTCTAAGACGCTCATGGTCCAGACCGAGCAAGGGGGCGTCCTTTTCACGGATATTCCATTGGTACTTTACGGCGCTTTCAGATTCGCTCGAGTTCACATCGGTCGCCGGGAAATCGAATGATGCGCGATCTTTTGCCGCGGCGCTGCGCCCGGGTGTTGCGCACAACGTAACTGAACTCACGATTAGACTGGTACAAACGCAGAGGAGCGCCCAGCGAATCAGCAGATTAATCATTTGCATGTAATTTTCACCGTGTAATTAAGTTTGAAGTTCTCAGAGTGGGCACGCCCCTGAAGCGGCAACGTGAAATCACTTTTCTGATCGGCCGTTTCAGAAAAGCTTCGACCAAAGAATGAAATTGGTTAACGACAGCGAGGTTTTGGGGCAGACCTGATTATTGCTGGATCGCAGGTCCGAAGTTTTCGAATCCGGGACTGTGGATCTTTTTTCAGTTGACGCCGCTTGAGACGCAGCGCGTGCGCAATTTAGAGCAACCTATATGCCGCCCTTCCTAATTGACTATCTCAGGCGTGAAAATCGGAAGTTCTTCAATGGCACAGCCCGTGCGAAACGATCGCACAGGTCGCGGAAATTGCGGACCTAATTGATATTTTGATTCTTACCGCGGCATCTCGCTGAGGTTGAATGCAGCAGCGAGTTCTTTTTTGCACTTCCCGCTTAAACCGCCTTTGCTTCTCTGACTAACCGATCTAAAGGCTGCCGCTCCATCGTCTGATTTTGGAATCACGAGAACGTGCTTATGACTTGTCGAAGCCCCCACAAACGCCCGAACAAAGAGGTAATGACCAGAGAGGACCAGATTGTTTTTGTCCTGGATCTCGCCGGAAATTTTAAGTTTATAAATGCTATAGCCGCGCGGAAGCTTGCGGAATGAATGTCACCGACGTTCTGGCGCCGGGCCTGGAAGATTATGTTCGGCGACAACTCACCGATGCCCTCAACGGCCACTTCGGCGCCGTGTACGAGATCGAGATCATCACCAAAGATAGCCGGCGCGTCGTATTGGAAACCAGCGCTCATCTGGTGATGCGTAACGGTGAGCCTTTCGAACTTCATGGCATAGCTTTCCCGGCGGTGAAGACCAGAGAATGTGACGATCATATGCAGCCTCGGTGTCTGGACCACAAGTTTGTGTCCATGCTGATCGTCTCCGCCTCATTACCTTTGACAAATCGCCTTGCTGAGATAATAAATCTAGGCAGTTATGGTTTCTTCAAAATATGAAAGCACTTGTAGTCGACGACGATGATCTGATTCGCAGCAACGTAGCTGAGGTCCTCAGCAACGATGGCTGGGAAGTTACCGAAGCCGAGTCCGCGCCGCGCGCCCTCGAGCTATTGCGAGCCTATGCCTGGTCGCTCGTGTTTTGCGATGTGCGGCTCAGCACTAAAAACGACTATGAGGGCTATGACATTTTGCGAAGTTTCACCGAAGCTCAACCAGAGGCCCAGATCGTTCTTATGACTGGCCACGGCTCAGCGGTGGGAGCGCTCGATGCGGTGTCGTCGGGTGCTTACGATTATTTGATGAAACCTTTCGAGATTGCCGACGTGAAGCGCATCTCTGAAGCTGTGCGGCGGGGTATCGACAAGCGTGCAAGACGCAGTGTGAGCGATGAGCTGCCCTCGCCGCCGGTCTATACCTCTGATATCGACCTGATCGGAGTCAGCGCCGCTTTCGTCGAAGTGATGAAATTAGTGGGACGGGTCGCGTCCACCAATCTACCGGTATTGATAACCGGCGAATCCGGAACTGGCAAGGAAATCGTGGCGCGCGCGATTCATCGCCGCAGCCCGCGTGCGGACGAGCCTTTCGTGGCGGTGAATTGCGGCGCCTTGCCTGCGGAACTGATCGAGTCAGAACTCTTCGGTCATGTGCGGGGCTCGTTCACCGGCGCCACCATGGACCGGCGAGGATTATGGCAGGAGGCCGACCATGGCACAGTTTTTCTGGATGAGATCACGGAAACAAGCCTGGCTTTTCAGGTGAAGCTGCTGCGGGCCTTGCAGGAAGGTGAAATTCGCCGGGTCGGCTCAAATCAAACGCAACGCGTCGACGTGCGAGTTATCGCCGCCACGAATCGAGATGCCGAAGCAGAAGTTCGGCAAGGACGTTTTCGCCAGGATCTGCTTTTCCGTTTGAATGCGGTCACGATCCATTTGCCTGCGTTGCGGGAACGCCGCGACGACATTCGTCCGCTCGCCAAATACTTTGCCGAGCGCACCATCGGCGCGAACGCGGCGTCGATCGGATTCTCAAAGGAAGCTTTATGGATGCTCGAGAATTATGATTGGCCCGGGAACATTCGAGAGCTGGAAAACGCTATCGTGCGGGCATCCGCTCTTTGTGATCAGATTGTTCGCCCGGAAGATTTGCCCGAACGCGTCCGCCGCTCGTTCAAGACAAGCACGGACCTCGCCGCCGCGCGCGGAACTGAGAATGGCGGTGCCGATGAAGCTCTGTTACCTCTGTCGGAAGTCGAGCGCCGCCACATCATTCGCGTGCTCGCGCGAACGGGGGGCAACAAACAAGCCGCCGCCCGCATCCTCGCGATCGATCGAACAACTCTGCAGCGTAAACTCGAACGCTATGATTTGGGAAGATCCGAATCAGAAGATCCTAAAGCTGCGCCGGAATACTGATTAAAACTTTTTCTCAAGCGACTGAAGAACCTGTCAATACAGTCTCTTATGCTGCTACTGCTGCGACTTCCAGTCTGCGTCGTGCCAGTCGCCGGCGCAACACTTCGCGGGCCATTTCCGCAATCTGCGGAGTTTCGAAGGGCTTGGTCACTACCCAATCGACCTGAGCCGCCTGCCGCTCGTGAGAACCCACCGCTTCACCCCATCCGGTAATTATGGCGACCGGTATTTTGCTGTCGCGTTGTCGGAGGGCGCGGGACAATTCCCAACCGTTCATGTCCGGCATGCCCACATCGGTGAAGACTGCGTCGAAATTCCCATTGTCGAAAAGGGACAAGGCCTGGCGCCCTCCCTCCGCCACGATTGCTTCACAGCCTTCCTTTTCCAGAATGTCCCGCAAGAGATCTCGGACATATTCCTCATCGTCAACGACCAGAATTCTAGTCTGGGAAGACTTCACGCGGCCCGGACCAGCCGAAAACAGACTGTTGGCTGCGTTGGTTGTCGCGCCGCACATTGGAATCGGCAGACGAATGCGAAAGGTGGTACCGACGCCAATCTGTGACTCCACCTCCACGGTTCCTTCATGTCGGCGAATGATGCCGTAGCTCACCGCAAGTCCGAGACCCATTCCCAATTTATCCTTGGTCGTGAAGAAGGGATCAAAAATACGCAGGCGCGTTTCTTCGGTCATCCCAGTCCCGGTATCACGAACGGATATCTCGACATTGTCGGCGGTTTTTTTTGCCGCCATCGTAAGCGTGCCACCTTGCGGCATTGCATCAACCGCGTTGAAGACCAGATTGACCAGCACTTCCCGCAATTCCGACCCGTCACCCATTATCAGCAGTCCCCCGTAACATTCCAGCTCAAGATTGATGTGCACGTTCGCCGCTTCAGCCCTGTTCTTCCAACGGGGTCTCGTAATCTCTCCCACGTCCAGCAGCAACTGACGAACATCTATTAATTGAAAGTCGTGATCGCGGCGTTGTCGCGCGAAATCCTGGATTCGCTTCACCGTGTTCGCGCCGTCTTTTGCGGTTTTGATAATTATATTCAGCCCGCTTTCGATCTTGTTCGCGTCCGCGGTATCGAGCAGTAGTTGCGCGCGGCCGAGAATACCCGCGAGTGTGTTATTGAAATCGTGAGCCACGCCTGAGGCCAGCTCGCCTAAAGCCGACATCTTTTCTATCTGCGAAAACTGTTCGCGGATGCGCTCCTGCTCCGCGATATAGTGATTGAGTTCGGCCACATGGCGTTCGGCTTCCTCGACGTGCGCAGCGGCGGCTTCTGCCGTCGCAGCGGCGGCCATGACCTCGATGTTTCTCAGGTACGTACGATAAGTAAAGTAGACGATGGCCACGATGGGAGTGGTCGCTAACAGAGCGTAGAAGCCGGCAGTATCGGTCATCTTTGCGGTCAGGCCCGCTGCCGAGGCTCCGGCGAAATAGGTAATTGAAGCCCAGAGATAATACTTCGCCCAGGTGTGCCAAACAGATTCATTGACTTTCAGCGAAGTATAAATCGCGGCGAGAAAGGAATTGCTTCCATATTGCACCAGCGCCATCACGCACAAGGCGGCCACGAATTGTGCCGAGAACTGGCCGTGGCGTAACAGGGTTATATCTCCGAAACCCAGGCGCACGACTACGAAGGTGATAAAGGTCGAGCACGCCATCATGGCTGAGTTAAAGGCAATGGTCAGCGGCTTGATGTGAATCGACTTATTGCTGAACCGTAATGATGAACACAGAGCTTCCGCTGCCGCTAACAGCACCGCGGCTTCGCCGCCATAAATCAAAATCGTGAGAAAGAAAAAGGTATCCGAGACGGAAATATGTCCGCTGATGCGCGGGATCCGGATGGTCAATCGCGAACTGATCGCGATGGTCACGACAGCCAGCGCAATCAGGGGAAGGTCCAAACGCTCAGTCGGAAAATGGAATATTGAGAAAACCACTGCTGCGCTTGCGGCGGTGATGATTACCCAGATATATGCTTTCTTTAGACTTTGTCGGTCCATGTTATTTCCCTCTTTCAAGTATTGACGGTCGCCCCACTCCGATCACCGGCCCCGTGGCTACAACACTCCCTTTCAAATCTGCAAGAAAATCGTGTCGTACAACCCGCGCGAAAGAAATCCGAGGTTGTTGAAGAAGTTTTGCGCGTGCCGGCGCTCCTGGCTAACGAGCACACTGATTGATTTGCTGCGGCGCAAGAGATGATGCGATAGCTGTAACACGCAGCGTGAGCCATAACCTTTGCCGCGCTGGTTCTGATCGACGTAGATGCCTTCCAGGTAGATCACGTCAGGCGTATCGCTGATGACGTCCGCCTTAAAAATCAATTCCCCGTTTTCAACCCAAACCCAAACGCGGTCCCGTTCAATCCGGCGCTGGCACCGCATTCGAAAACCCTTCGGATCAATCTCCAGAGGATTTACTCCACTTTCTTCAAACGCCAGCCTGGCGTGAACCGCCATGATGGTTGAAAGATCGTCTAGATTGGCCGTGCGAAGACCGGATACAGAATGAAACCCCGTTCGCGGCTGGCGCAGTTCGAAAAGAGTTTCCTGGCACCAGCGGCGCGACGCCTGCCCGCCGGATGAATAGTATTTCCAGAAGCGCTTGATCATTTCGTGCTCGCCCATAATCATGTGCACATTCGAAAAATCCCGGGCCAGCCGGGCAAATCCCAGCATAGCGTTGTCAGATCGCGCTTCGATAAAAGTCGCGTGCCCAATCAAACTCACACCTTCCAGAGTTCCAGCTTTATTGCGATATCCGTAGAAGCGGCCGCGATTTAACTCGCTCTCCAAGCCGTTGTCACGAATAAACCCACTCATAACTGCAGTGTGAAGGGGACGTTCTGCAAGGAATCGCAGGACTTCTGATTGGCTTTCATGCGTGAGCCGCCTGGTCATCAACCGATGATTAGCTGATAACGAAGCGGACACCGCCCTGGATTGCTCATTGAGGGTTGGCGATTCAGTTATCATTTCACTCCTTCAGAATTCTGTTTCAGAGGACGCGGAAAAACTTAATAGCCTAAACAGTCGAGACCAGAGTCGACCTGCACGGTCGTAACACAAGTGGGATCTCCATTGTTCATTGCCGACATCGCTTGCATCAGGGAATCAGCCCCCAGGGCGGCATCGCTGACCAACACTCCGTCGTTAAGGACCAGGCCGTCACTGACGAGAACGCCATCACTGACCAGCACACCGGAATTCAAAAACAGGCTGCCACCGCCGAGGAGAGTGCCATCGCTGACAAGGACGCCGTCACTTACCAGGACACCATTTGAAAGTACTGTTCGATCGCTAACCAGGACGCCATTGCTGACGAGCACCCCATCGCTGAGCAGAACGCCCAGACGATAAATTCCCTGGTATTTCGTTATTAATTCGACCCCGGTAGCGAAGTCGTATTTAAAAACAATCCCCTGGGACCAGTTGAAGGTTTGTCCGGCAATTGTGGTTTGAGGAATCGGCGGCAGGCTGGCCGTTAAAAGTGGGGCGCCCACAGCCGTGGCTGGCGTCAGATCGGTCCGCATCATGCGCGCCAGGCGGACGGCGCCTTCGATATTGATCTCACCCGCCCCTTGTTCGAGCATGTTGCAGCTGGCGAGTGGCTGAGCCGTGTACATCAAAAGCAGCTTCACCATGTTTGGTGTCAAAGCAGGGTTGGCCTGCAAGAGAAGCGCCGCCGCACCCGCCGCTACTGGCGTGGCCATCGATGAGCCGTTCATGTACATCATCCGTCGAGCATCGACCGGACTGACGCCCGCATCGAGCGACGGATTGTGGGTAACCAGATAATTGTTCGGAGCCTCGGCATAAATCAGCTTATTACCGGGCGCGACGATGTCAGGCTTTATTAGATCGTCATAATGCTTTGCCCCAAATGAATCGATCCATCCACTACGCGTCGGTCCCCGTGAGCTGAAGCTCGCCACGACATCATCGCTACGCTGGTCAGTGGCAAAGGTGTTCGCAGCACCGACGGTAATCGCTGATGGCTCGTTACCCGGTGAATGCACCTGGCCATAGACTTTCTGGCCAGTGCCATTCACGCCATTGTTGCCGGCTGCGGCCAGCACCACGATGCCCGCATCGACGAGGCTGCGCACCGCGCGACAAACAGGATCGTTTCTGTAGGAATCGACCGCCGGAGCCCCGAGACTCAGGTTCACAACGCGAATGTTGTAAGTCGTGCGATTTGTCAGCACCCAATCGAGCGCACTTAGAACCGCCGAGATATTTCCCGATCCGGTTGCGCCCAAAACTCGCAAATTGATCAAATTTGCATTAGTGGCAATCCCGGTATATTGGGCGTTGGAAATGCGGCCATTGCCCGCCGCTATCGAGGCCACGTGAGTGCCGTGGCCGTAGGGATCGTCGATGCGCCCCTCTCCGGTAAAGTCCCGGCTTACGATCACGCGACAGTTCTTGCTGCGATCAAGAAAAGCCGTGTGACTGAGGTCAATTCCGGAATCGAGTACCGCGATGCCGATAGCGGTGCCATCCAGACCTTTAGTGTTGGTCCCATTGGTCACACGGATGGCGTCGGCTCCCGTCGTTA
>QHXH01000756.1 GCA_003222855.1 Acidobacteriota bacterium | reverse complement strand
CCGAGAATGCTGGGCGCGGCCTGTTGCGCGGTCGAATCGCTGCGAATGCGATCGGTTGCGGCAACGCCGTCGATTTTCGTGTCGATCGTCATGAACGTTTCGATCTTCTGCGGGTTCGGGCTGGTGCCGACTTCCGTTGGGCTGAGCAAACGTATGCGATCGACTTTGCCGATTTTCACGCCCGCCAGCTTCACGTCGGAGCCTTCGCGCAAACCGTTCGCGTCGGGAAAGCGCGCGCGCAGGTGCAGATGGCTCTTGAAGGGATTGAGTTCGCCCGACGCGTTCAGGATAAGGAGAATAAGGACGGCGAGCGCGATGAAGACGAGCAAGCCAACCCGCAGCTCGCTCAGTCCGATGTTCCTGGTTGATTTTGGCATGGCACCACCTGCGATTTTCGATTTTTGATTTTAGATTTGCGATTAGAATGAATCGGCAATTGACAATCGCAAATCGAAAATGTTCCTCAGTGTCCGCGCAGAAACTTGTGAATGTACGGGTCTTCGGCCCGGCGCAATGTCTCGTCAGTGCCGCTGAAAATAATTTCGCCGTTGCGCATCATCAGAACCTTGCTGTTGATTAAACAAAGCTTCTCGCCTTCTTTTTCGAAAACGACTTCACCGGCTTCATTGACGACCGCGTACTCAGAAGTCAGGTAATCGAGATTGTTCATCTCATGCGTGACGAAAATTGACGAGACGTCTTCCAGGTCGCGCAGCTTCATCGCGAGTTCGCAAATCGTGCGCGCTGTCGGCGGATCGAGTCCTGCTGTCGGCTCGTCGAACATGACGATCTTGGGATCGCCGACCAGCGCCCGCGCGATGCCCACGCGACGGCGCATGCCCCCCGAAAGCTCTGCCGGCATTTTATCGATCGCGTCCTCGAGATTTACGAATCGCAGCATGCGTCGCACCTCGCTTTCGACGTCTTCTTCGGTCACGCCTTGCTCGTGGAGCTTGAAGGCGACGTTCTCGTAAACCGACAACGAATCGAACAGCGCGCCTTCCTGAAAGATCATGCCGAGCTTTTTCCTGACATGCATCATTTGCGATTCGTTGTAGTTGGTCACGTCCTCGCCCTCAACCAGGATTTGTCCGCTGTCAGGTTTGATCAGCCCCAGGACCAACTTGATTGTGGTCGACTTGCCGCAACCAGAGCCGCCGAGAATGATCTTCGTCTCGCCCTTCATTACTTTGAAGCTCAGGTCGTTGAGCACTTTGCGGCCGTCATAGATCATGCTGACGCGATTGTCGACGGTCCGATCGATTGCATCTTGTGTCATCATGGCGTCATCATGTTTGGGTGCCCAGAATAAGTTGCAGCGCGCGCGCCAGAATAAAGTCGGCGATGATCACGATAATCGATGCCATTACTACCGCCGAGGTGGTCGAACGTCCGACTCCGACTGTGCCGCCTTCAGTCTTCAGTCCTTTGTGACACGCGATTGTACCCATCAGGAAAGCGAAGAACAAAGGCTTGATAATTCCGCCCAGCAGATCGTCAGTAGTGATTCCATCTCGGACTGAATTCAGGAACATCGATGACGGCAATCCATAAAGAAAAGTCGATACGGTCCACCCGCCGACGATTCCCATC
>QHXH01000752.1 GCA_003222855.1 Acidobacteriota bacterium | reverse complement strand
TACCTTCCCACCGCGGCAGAACGTTCAACCGGATCAGGTCTTAAACCGAGTTATGAATAATCGGTCCCTGGCCATGACAGCGGGCCGCGAAGGGTCTGAATTGATTGCTAAACAGACGGGCGGCTTCCTGGTTCGCAATTCAAATGATTTCGGACTCAAAAAGATCGCCGAAGATCAGAACGGCTACTATCTGCTCGGATATCGTCCCACCGACGAAACGTTCAATCGAAAGTTTCACCATCTCAAGGTCGCCGTGAAAGGACGCGGTCTCACTGTGCGCACGCGCGAAGGTTTCTTCGGGGTAGGCGAAGAATCAGAGCAACGCGGCGAGCTAACCGCAGTCGATCAATTGAAGAAGGCGCTCATGATATTACCGTGCGGCTCACGACGATATTCACGAATTTCGACAATGGATCGTTGCTGCGCTCGCTACTTTACATCAAGGCGCAGGATTTGGTGTTTGTCGACGAACCAGGCGGGGGACATAAAGCGGTGTTTGATCTGGGAATAATTCTTTTTGGCGAGAATGGCCGCGTCGCGGATCAGCAAAGCCGCCTCGTCACTCTCAGACTGCAAAACGACACATATCAAAGCGCGCTGCGAAATGGGATCGTTTACAGTTTGGATACTCCGCTCAGGCTACCGGGAGCATTTCAGTTTCGGATCGCGTTACGCGATCAGAGTTCATCCCGCATCGGCAGTGCCGGACAGTTCATTCAAGTGCCGAATGTCGCCAACGGACGCCTGGCACTTTCAGGGCTGGTCCTTCTGAAAGACATACCGGATAAATCCGAGAGCCCTAACGCGAATCAGCAGGGTGCACAGGACGCGATCAGTACAGGCCCGGCAGTCCGGCAATTTCGCCAGGGCGACAAACTAATTTTCGCTTACTCCATCTACAATGGGCAGCCAGACCCGTCCACTCATCTACCGCAACTCAGCGCCCAAACACGCATCTTTCGTGACGGGAAACCAGTATTAACGGGCACTCCGGCGGCGATCGAAGCGGCGACGCAATCAAGTCTCAAACGCATAGCCAGCGTGGGGCGGCTGCAACTCGGATCGGAGTTTCCACCGGGCGAATACGTCTTGCAAGTCCTCGTCACCGACCGGCTGGCTAACGAGAAGCAGCAGATCGCTTCGCAGTGGATCGATTTTGAAGTGGTGAAGTAGTGAAGTAATAAACTGGGAAGATGCGGCGCTTCTTCCTCGAAGATTCAAAGGAGGATAAGCAATGTTCGTTCAGGTCCTTCTGTCGCTTTGCCTCATATTTTCAATGTTGCTCGCGACCTTCGGGCAGCAACCATCTCCGTCTCCGAAACAAACGCCAACCACACAAGAGAAACCGGCTGAAATCGATTCGCAGGACGTCGTTAGAATTACGACTAATCTCGTGCAGGTCGATGTCGTCGTGACCAAAGGCGAGAAGGTGATTTCAGATTTACAATCCGAGGATTTTGAGATCTTTGAAGATGGAAAGCCGCAAACCATCACGAACTTTTCTTACGTCTCAAACGTTCCTGACGCGGCGGCGGCCAGACCGACTTCTGTCGCCAGGTCGAAAGACAAGTCAACTGCTCCCGTGCCGCCCGCCAAAATCAATCTTAACGATCAACGGCGAACGATCGCGCTGGTGGTCGATGATTTAGGAATATCGTGGGAGAGCATGCACGCGGTCAAAACCCAAATAAAAAAGTTTATCGACGAACTGTCTCCCAATGATCTGGTGGCAATTATCCGCACCGGCGGCGACGTCGGCGCATTACAACAATTCACTAACGACAAACGCGTGCTGCAAAGCGCGCTCGATCGGTTGCA
>QHXH01000170.1:2330-12393 GCA_003222855.1 Acidobacteriota bacterium | reverse complement strand
CGGCGAAACGGTTGCGCACCCAATTGTGGAGGCTCCAGTCGTAAAAGAATTCGTCGGAGACTTGCCAGACGAATTTGCTCTTGCCGATTTTGAACGGATGTTCGATCTGCACCCGATTACGATAACGCCAGGCATCAACCTGTGGGTCGCGCCAGCGTCGCTCGAACCAGTTGCGAGTATTCAAAGTGAATTTGCCGAGCGGGACGCGAAAATTCGCACCAAGCGTCAGACGGTCTTCACTCTCATGCTTACCATTTGGCGGTTTCGCTTCGCGGTGAAAATAGACTGTTTGCAGCGTGACGTATTTTTTTAGCGCATAGTTAAAGCGAATCCCCCACCGCTCATCGACCGGCTTTGTCAGGTTGCCGCCAATGCGCAATGTTCCCAGGAGCACGAATTCAGTCTTCTTGTTAATTGAAATCGTAACCTGCACGTCATTCCAACTCTGCGTGTCGCTCTTTGGGACCCTGGTCTGTCCGGTCGCGCAAACGCCGGCGCACAATACAACTTTGACAACCAGCATAAAGATCAGTTTTTGATTCATCTTTGTCTGGCGAGTGTGTAGTTGGGCAGCACGCTGAACGAAGTTAGTCCGATGGCCACGCGATCGCCGGTCTTGTAGCGCAAGGCATTCGCTTCCGGCTTGGGCCGCGTCACCATGATTGGGACTCCCGTCATTCGTTGAGGGGTGTTTATGGTTACCTCGTAAAGCGCGTCGGTGTCGCCTTTTCGATGAGTGAGATCAAGGCGAACCGTCAATCGTTCATAAGCGCCAACAAAATTAACCTCTTCGATTACGCCGTTGGTAAGCCGGCGGCATCCTTCAGGGAGATTTGCATCCTGACTGACGCACACATCTTCGGGCCGAAACACAAGCTTAACTGACTGCCCGTCACGAAATCGTCTCGTTTCTTTTTCAGCCGGCAACTTTGCGGTGCCGATTTCAACAAAGCCGCCCACGGCGACGCCGATCAAAAGATTTGCTGCGCCCAGGAACGTCGCCACGAATTCAGTCGCCGGGTGATTGTAGACGTCATCCGGCGTGCCGATCTGTTCGAGCCTGCCGTCGTTAAGCACCGCGATGCGGTCACCCAGTTCCAAAGCCTCTTCCTGATCGTGAGTAATAAAAACCGACGGCACTTTCACTTGTCGCAACAGCGCCCGAATCTCTCGCCGCAAGTGAACGCGGGTTTGCGCGTCGAGGGCGCCGAAGGGTTCATCGAAAAGCAGTACTTGCGGCTTATAAGCGAGCGTCCGCGCGATCGCTACGCGTTGTTGCTGTCCGCCTGACAGTTGCGAAGGATATTTTTTGCGGTGCTGTTCCAGTTGGACCAGCTTGATCAGGCGATCGACTGTCTCTCTTCTTTCTTTTCGCGGACGACGACGAATCTTCAATCCGTACGCGATATTTTTCTCGACCGTCATTCGGGGAAACAACGCGTATGCCTGAAAGATCACGCCGACACCACGCTCGCGTGCGGGCAAATCAGTTACGTCCTTGCCGTGCAGAATGACGCGGCCACTATCAGGTTGTTCAAGGCCGGCGATGATGCGCAGAATCGTTGTCTTGCCGCTGCCCGAGGCGCCCAGCAGGACAAGTGACTCGCCTTCCGCAACATCGAAACTGATGTCCTCCAGCACGCGCGATTTCTTGAAGCGTTTGCTGACGCCGCGCACGCTGGCGGCGATGCCTGACGATTGTTCACGTTCAGGCGCCCATGAAACATGGGGATCTCGGTCGGGTGTTAATGCCATTTTTGCGATCATGCTTCCTGGGCAAACTCCAGCCAATCACGGGCAAAGAAAAGCACACTGAAAATCACGAATGAAAGTAGGGCGAGGACGATCGCGATTGCGTTCGCAGCTTCGATCTGTCCTTCGTTGAACTTGGCGAAAATATAGAGCGGCGCTGTCTGTGTGCGTCCCGCCAGATTGCCCGAAACGAGAATTGTCGATCCGAATTCGCCGACCGCGCGCGCGAAAGTTAGCAGCGCGCCCGAAACAATGGCGCCCCGAAGGCTGGGCAAGGTCACGTGCCAGAACGTCTGCCAGCGCGTGGCGCCGATTGTCGCTGATGCTTCTTCGAGCGAGCGGCTCATCGTGTCGAACACCGGCTTGATTACCCCGAAAGCCAGCGGAAAAGTAACGAAGATGTTTGCCAGAATTATTGCGTAAGGCGTGAACATGATCTGCTGATTCTCTGAGAAATATCGGCCGATCATTCCATATTTTCCCCACAGCAGGAGCAACGCAAATCCGGCCACCGCCGTGGGAATCGCGGTCGGTAACGAGATCGTGACGATGACTGCGTTGCGTCCCCAGAAGTCATGACGCGAGAGCACGTACGCGGCGAATAAGCCAAAGAGAACATTAAAGGCCGTCGCCCAGAAACTCGTAACCATTGACAGCTTCAACGCGAACACAGCTTCCGGCGCCACCAGCGACGACCAAAATACGCCGGGCCCTTTGCCGAATCCGTAAACAAAGATGGATAGCAGCGGCAATAAGACGAGCGGCAGCATAATGCCCAACATCATGCCGATGCTTACAGGCCGGGCCACATCGAAACCGCTGACATGTCTGATGCTGGTAATCTTCATTCAGAATCGGATGCCACAGAGGCACGGAGACACAGAGACATCAAGACAAGAAAACCGCTAAGAGCAAATTGGCAGTACAAAATCTCGCTTCATGTCTTTCACTTCTTTTTCAAATTTCTCTGTGTCTCTGTGCCTCCGTGGCAATCTTATTTTCGCCTCTGCACTTGATCGCGAAAGATGCCTTCGATGATTTCCGGATACGCACGGCTCCATCCGCCTAACAGGGGATCGTTGACCGTGAACGGATATTTAATGGTTGCGAGTTCCTTGTTTTCCTGATTCAGAGCGTCGTTCGTTGACGAACGGAAATTAAACTTGACGAACGCTCGTTGCGCCTCTTCGCTCCATAAGTACTGCATGAAGGCGTCGATGACGGGGCGATCAACCGCCGATACATTCCGATCGATGACGACGGCTGGATGCTCGCTGAGAATTGTAGCTTCCGGAATCACTATTTCCGCGTCGCTCTTGCTGTTCGCTTGTTTCATCAGCAACGCATCCAGCTCATAAGTAATTAGCGCATCCCCGTTGCCAAGTTCGAACGTGGTGCGCGCTTCGCGAGCGGAAGCCGGCGTCGAAATCACGTTATGCCAGATCGCTTGCAGGGTTTGTAAAGCGCGCGCGCGATCTGGATCGCCGGTTTGTTTTTGGGACTTCACCAATTCTGATCCATACATCGCCAGAATAGACCATTGCGCTCCGCCCGAACTGATGGGATCCGGATGAATCAATCTAATGCCCGGCTTTGCCAGGTCACTGAAGTCATGAATGCCTTTGGGATTTCCCTTGCGCACCAAAATCACAAAAGGCGTTTTGTTGACGATGCCCTGTTGCGGCAGCAAGTGCCAGTCCGACGTCACAAAGCCCGCTTGTTTTAATCGATCCGCGTCGCGTTCAATCGAGAGAATCGCAACCTGCGCTTTCACGCCTTGAAGAATTTGATTCGTCACAGTTTCCGAACCGGCGAATGACGAAGTGAAATGAATATCGACGTTGTGTTCGCGCTTTGCCTTATCAGCAAACGCCGGATAGATCGCTTTCTCCAGCGGCTCTTTCATAATCGAAAAGCCGTAGAGAGTGATGTTGATTCCGCCGCCGCCTTCTGACATTGGTTTGGGCAAGCAGCCATCAATCGTTGCTAACACGAGCAAGGCGGCTGCCGCCGTGGCAAAGCGAAACTTGTTGATTGATGTTCGGCTGATCACTGAAAAACACCTCCGCTGCGAACTGAACGCCAGCTCGGGAATGACTTCGTTTGGGGGTTGATTAAGCTAATCCGTTAATAACATATTTCACGATTTAGCGGAATAGGAGGGCGATCAGGGTAGTTTCCTAACGTTGTGTGCTAAGCGTGCATGCAAAGCGGGGCAGTAGCCCGACCTATGCGACATTCACGCCTTCCCTTACGGTCGGGCTACTGCCCCGAATTTGCCGCGGATTTGCGTCGCCTTGATTAAGTCATTCGCTGACCTTTAGGATGAGGGTTCGAAATCGCGGAGGCTTTGAGTTTGTTCGGAAGATGGATGCGTGCGCGCGAGATCGCGCATACGAAGAGAGACGATAATCGCGTCGTGCGGCCGTTTGCGTGGGGGCTGGAGTTCATCAGCGATCACGTTAACGGTGATGATCCGCGCGCTGTTTTTCGGGAACACACAAAGCGAGCCATGCAGCGCAGCGATGAGTTCTATTCAATTCCTCAAATCGAAGATTGGAAACTCGTCGCCGATCACCTCACGTGGACCAGCGTGATCGAAACGCCGTCAGCGGAAAACAACATCGTCCATGCGCGGCTGTTTACGCCCCGGCGCGGGCGAAAGAACAAACCGCGCGCTGCAGTGGTAGTCCTGCCACAGTGGAACGCGCAACCGGACAGTCACGTCGAAGCTTGCCGCATCTTCAATGGCCTGGGCATGACGGCCCTTCGTCTGACGCTTCCCTATCACGAGGAGCGGCGGCCGCCGGAAATCGAGCGCGCCGAACATCTTGTCAGTGCGAACATTGGTCGCACAATTCAATCGATGCGCCAGGCGGTCGTCGACACGCGCTCCGCAGTCCGCTGGTTGAAAGAGCAGGGATTTGAACGGATCGGAATTCTGGGAACCAGCATCGGATCGTGCACGGCATTTCTGGCGTTCGCGCATGACGAGTCGATCGACGTCGGCGTCTTCAATCATGTGTCCGGCTACTTCGCGGACGTGGTCTGGAAGGGTATCTCGACGCGGCACGTGAAGCAGGGAATTGAAACCGCGCTTACGCTGGAAGAGTTGCGCGAGTTCTGGAAACCGATTAGCCCCGTGCCTTTCGTTCCGCGCTTGCTTGAAATGAAGCGACGGCCGATGCGTTTTATCGCCGCGCGTTATGACCTAACCTTCCCCGTCGATCTGTCGAAGCAAGTTATCGCAGAAGTGAAGTCCCGCGGCATCGACCTGGACGTTGTGTGGCTTCCCTGCGGTCATTACACCACCGCTGAGATGCCATGGAAAGCGATCGACGCATGGAAGATCGCAACCTTCATGCGGAAGCATCTATAGCCGATTGATTACGCGTTCCAGCGGAGTCCGGCCACGTCTGTCGAACGGGACAATGCGGTCCCTTGCCTTGCGGGCACGAATCCTGGTGGCCGCGGTATTGAGGGGTGGCAAATTGCGACACTGCGTTCCGGCTAACGACGGCGAGGTCGCATTTGAAGGCTGTGAGATGGCGCCTGAAGGCTCGTGGCTCTTTCTTAGATCGATTACGGTGAGCGTTGGCTTTGCGAATAGACGCGGTACCACAATGAACCATTGGCAGCAGCCGCCACACGCCATGATGAACCACGCGCTTATGTAATCAGATGGATAATGAACACCGCCGGATTCGAGAAAGATCATCGATAGGAAAAGAAAGACCACGCCAAAAGGAAAAGACAGTAAGAACATGAATAAGAACATTGTCTCGCCGGCCGCAAAACAGGCCCCGTCCGTCGACACGCACATATTCGTTCCGGTCAACAGAATCATCAGAGCAGCAACGAGCCATGCAGTTTTCAAGCACAATATGATTTTGCTTCTCATTTTGCGAAGTAACGTCCTGAATTACACTCTTAGACCGTCTGCCGGTTAATTTATTCCGGCGATTCCTGTGTCGCGCGCAACCGAACAACTCCTGGACGAGCTTGAAACTGCGAAACGCGAGTTTGGCATTCCGCAAGGAAAAATAGACTCGACGCTCCCGTTTGCACGAGACTCTGCTGTTTTTACGCGCGTACAGCCACGGACCACGCGTTCTCGAGAAAGTTGAAAAGATTCTCAAGACATTCAAGCAGCGGCTCGATGAACTTCGCGCTGCGGAGTTGGACCTGTCAGCTATTGACGATCCGGAAGTGTCAGGAATCGCCGGCGGCTCAGTCACAAGCAACTTCAGCTATGCAATCGTGCGCTGGCTGGTCGCGAAATATCCCGCCCAACTGTCAATCGACTGGGATTGGTTTGAAGAAGAAGATCGGTTCGGCGCGACGATGCCGCGTTTCTTGCCTCTGCTGGAAGATGACGCAATGGTCGAAGCTCATGTGCCGTATCGCCAGTGGCTGCGCGCGGCGAAGGGTCGCCGCCGCGAACTCGAGTGGCTGATCGAAGGGTTTGCATCATTACCGATTTCTGACAAAGTGAAATCAAACCTCTACGACAGTCTGAAACTCCACATCACCTGGCGATACGGCTTTCGTGCTTCACGAACAGGAATGCGTTTGCCGGAGCGAAAACCTTTCTTTCACCGATCGCCGCTCATTGCGCGTCGCGATATTTCACTTACGCGCGAGCTCTCGTCACCACCCATTCCGATCGAAAAACTCTCTCGCGCGCAAGCCGAAACAATCCTGGATCTCGCTCGCGAGACTTCTGCCGTTCGCTATCGCGAGTTGCATGGGTTCACCTACGGGGACCCGCGACGCGTCCTCAAGGCCGATCTTGGTCGCGGTACGCAAGTCTTTGTAACCGGCGTCCCGCCCGAAAATCAATTGCCGTTGCGTGCTTATCACGCCGCGTTGATTTTCAAGAACGGTGTGCCGGTTGCTTATTTCGAAGGACTCTCGATTTGCGAGCGAATGGAGAGCGGCTTCAATCTTTATTACACCTTTCGCGACGGCGAGACCGCGTGGTTATACGCGCGAATCCTACGCCTGATGCGCCAACTTCTCGGGGTGACTGTCTTCTCGATCGATCCTTATCAGGTGGGACACGAGAACGAGGAAGGGATCGAATCCGGCGCGTTCTGGTTTTATCGCAAGCTGGGCTTCCGGCCCGTCAAACCTGAGTTGCTCAAATTAACCAGGGCAGAGGAAGCGAAGGTTAGGAACAACCCCCGCCACAGGTCTGTTCGAAGACGAATCGCGGAATCGATGGGACAATTTCGAAGTACGCAATATCGGCCTCGCCGTCCAGCGACGGATGGCGCGCGACTTTGACGGACACGCAGACGCAATTCGACAACTATCACTCGATTTCGTTAAGCGTGCACTTCGAATTACAGGCCGAGGCTGGCGTGAGAGTGAGCTCGCCTCGCTTCAAAATCTTTCACTTGTGCTGGCGATGATTCCCGACTTGGAAAAGTGGAATGCAGATCAAAAATTGTTAGTGACACGGATCATTCGCGCTAAGGGCGGCGGTACTGAAGTGCTTTATCTGAAGCTAATGCAAAAACACGCCGCTTTTCGCGACGTGTTGATGCAGCTTGGTTGTTGACGTTCTTATATTGGCGTTGCTTCCAGCGCGCGGTTGAAGGGACGATATAGATCGTTGTAGTGGCGGATGGAAACTTCGAGCGCCTCCGGCAATTGCTCGATGTCTGACGGATTGATTACCAGATTCACATTCTGAAGGAAAGCAGCGTGCAAATCCATCGTGCGTACTCCAGCCGTTACGTACACAAGGAAAGGGCGTCGCCGTGCGGATGGACGCAGCAAGCGAACTTCACGGGTGATGAACGCGACGCCCTGCTCGATTGGATCAAAATTCGGATCGAGCACTACCACATCCATGCGTTCTTCTCGCATACGTCCCAATGCCTGCACCGTGTTTTCGGCTATGAACACTTCGTAGCCATGATCCGCCAGCGACTCAGCTATCGTTTCCCGGTAGGCCGGGCTCGCGCAAACCAGCGCCTTGCGTCGATCCCAAGCCGGTCTCTTTCGACTGGTTCCCGCATAGCGGTCTGAATGCTGTAGCGCCTCGGCCAGGAGCTTTGCAATCTCGCTTAGACCCGCTGCGTTTTCTTCTGCCGATCCTGACTTACCTTCGCCGCCTGGCTTGAAGGCCGGCGCTGTTACAGGACGTTCGAAGGGCGTAGCAGGCGAGTCTGCAGAAGCTGAGGCGGTGACTTCCGGCGACGGCGGTGACATTGATTCGGGCGTAGCTGCCGGGGTGTGATTCACGTTCCCCTGGCACTTGGGACAGCGCACCGAAAATGGGCGCGACGGGGCCTTGCTGTCATCAAGTTGCAGACGCGCATTGCATTGTGGACAAATGAGAACCATGGTTTTGAGAAAGTTGTTAGTTACTCGTTAAGACTAAATCCTGCCGGCAGTTGCGACCCTTGATCAGCGACCAGGTTTCGCGCCTGCGTGCGGAGGTAGTCCTCGCCTGAGGTTAGGCCTTTGAGCGAAAGCAACAGATTGTTTTGATTGGTTGCGAAACTCAGACCGTCTTCAATCGTGATCACACTGCTTTCGATCAAGTCCTTGATGACGGAATCGAAATCCTGCATGCCATCGAGCTTTCCATCCCGCATCGCATCGAGCAGAGACTTGCCTTCCGCTTCTCCGTTCTCGATGTATTCGCGAGTTCTCGGCGTCGATTGCAGAATCTCGACCGCCGCGATGCGTCCCCGCATGTCTGCGCGCGGAATCAGGCGCTGTGAAAGAATGTAACGAAAAGTCTGTGCCAGACGTGTCCGAATGACAGGCTCTTCGTTCTTCGGATAGAGTCCGATGATCCGGTCGACGGTTTTCGAGGCGTCGATAGTGTGTAGAGTTGAGAGCACCAGGTGTCCTGTTTCGGCAGCCTCGAGAGCAATTTCAGTTGTCTCAAAGTCACGCATCTCACCGATCAGGATGACCTTGGGAGCTTGCCGCAAAGCTGCGCGTAAGGCGGACGGAAAGTCTTTCGTGTCGTGTCCAACTTCGCGCTGGTTGATCGTCGAATTCTTGTGCGTGTGTAAGTACTCGATCGGGTCTTCGATTGCGACTACATGATAATGCTTCGTCTCGTTGATGATGTCGATGATCGCTGCGAGGGTGGAACTCTTTCCGGAGCCGGTCGGTCCCGTGATCAAGACCAAACCATTACGGAGTTCGGCTATGTCGCCAAGCTGCGGCGGCAGTTGCAGCGAAGCCAGCGAAGGGATGTCCGTGGGAATTACCCGCATGACGATCGAATACACTCCGCGCTGCTGGAAGATGTTGCAGCGAAATCGAGCGCGTGACGGCAGCGAATAACTAAGATCGGCGGTGCCCGTCTTTACCAGCTTCTCGGCGGCTTCAGGGTTCTCCTGTAACAGCGTCATCGCGATCACTTCGGTCTGGTACGGCGTCAGTTTTTGCAGGCCGAGCGGTTGAACCGGCGTTAGCTTTCCGTTGATCTCGACCTGTGGCAACTGGCCAACTGAAAAATTCAGGTCGCTGATCTTGTCAGAAACCAGCAGCATGCGTTCGATGATGGGTGGCAAATCGAAGAAGCTCATTTGATGGTGTGTTGTGGGATCGAAATAGTTGGCGCTGAGGACTTGCTTGCCGGGCGAACCGGCCAGAGCCATTCTGAACGATCCTCCCGTAAAAACGCAAGCAAAAATGTTTAGCGCTGTTGAGTTGCCGTCAACGTTAGGAAATCACGAACATTTTTCGCGATTTGCGCTGGTTCGGCAACGATGGCTGAAATGATGGCGGCGGAATCGGCGCCCGCTGACAAGACGTCGACCACATTCGATTCATCAATCCCACCGATTGCTATCACCGGCAAATCGCCGGTACTAGATTTGATTAGGCTGAGCGCCTCGAGGCCAGCCACGGGATCCGGGTTGTGCTTGCTTTGCGTTGGGAAGATCGGACCGAAGGCGAGGTAATCGATGGGCAAATCAAGAGCTGCTCTGACCTGCTGGATGTTATGAGTGGAGAAACCAATGATCGCGTCGTTTCCGAGCAGCCGGCGCGCGGCCGCGACTGGCATATCGATTTGTCCCAGATGAACTCCGTCGGCTCCTAACGCCAGCGCGACATCAACGCGGTCATTGATAATCACGCTTGCGCCGGCCAGGCGCGCAATGCGAATTGCCTCAGATGCGTCACCACAGAAGCTGCGCACAGAATTATTTTTTTCACGAAGTTGGATGAGGGTGGCGCCTCCTTTGATGAGACGCTTAACTTGTTCAGCGTGACTCAGCGATGAAAGTGCTGTATCTGTAATTGGATATATTTTCGGAAGATTAAACCGCAC